>JAKMEV010000084.1:0-2779 GCA_022425785.1 Akkermansiaceae bacterium
GGAGAGCTTTACGATCCACTCATCAAGAAAGTGAAGACAGCGATTAAGGGGCAGGGTTTGGAAACGGTGACTTTGGTCTGGATGCAAGGAGAGTCTGATTTGAATAACACCGCTTACGAGGCCTACCTCAGGGAGCTTCTCGAACAATTGCAGTCGGACTTGGCCTTCAAGACGATCAATATCGTGATTGGACGAATTAGTGACAGCGGGCTCGATAATCCAAAACGCCTGGAAGGCCGTCTGAACATTCGCAAGGTGCAGAAAGAATTTGCCGAAGCACATCCCCGGGGAGCGTGGGTTGATACCGACGATCTCAACGACCGCGAAGTGGACGGGGAAATGATCCACGACCTGCATTATACCAAGGAGGGATACCGGGTCCTGGGAAAGAGGTTTGCCGGGAAGTCGATTGCCTTGATCCGCAAAGGGAAAAAGAAAGAATAAGGAACGATACTTTTTGAAGAGCTCTCTGGGATAATTGTTTCGCAGTTGGGGCTTGAACGTGTTTAAATACCTTCGATTTTTTATGCCCGACGATTTACCGCCGCCATTTTCACCACCAGGCAATATCCAGATCAGCACATTCCTTGTGACGAACCCGCGGAGAGTGGCGAACCGGTTGTGACGACGTGATTCCCTTCGGACAACTAGCCTCGCGAATCTCAGGTCGTCTTGACACTGGAGAAACGCTGCGTCGGCTCTACGCCACCGATGCCTCGGAATATCAGGAGTTACCCGCCGGTGTGGTGTTCCCGGAGAGCGGGGAGGATCTGCGGGAAGTGATCCGTTTCGCCCGTCGCAATCGGCTCGGCCTGATTCCTCGTGCTGCCGGCACCTCTCTTGCTGGTCAATGTGTTGGCGACGGGCTCGTGGTCGATATCTCGAAACACTTCACCAGTATCCTCTCGGTGGATGAGAAAACCCGCCGTGTTCGTGTTCAGCCGGGAGTGGTCCGCGATGAGTTGAACCGGTTCCTCGCGCCCCAGGGGATGCTTTTTGGTCCGGAAACCTCTACCGCCAACCGGGCCATGATGGGCGGGATGGTGGGCAATAATTCGTGCGGCTCAAACTCGATTGTCTACGGAAGCACCCGCGATCACCTTGTTTCTCTCAGGGGTTTCCTGAGTGATGGAAGCGAGGTCACGATTGAGGCACTCAGCAACCAGGAATTCCTGGCAAAATGTGATGGCCCCGAAAGTCTGGAAACGCAGATTTATCAGGGAGTCAGAACGATGCTAAGTGATCCGGATAATCGGGGCGCAATTACTGAAAATTTTCCCCTCGCCTCCATTCCACGTCGCAACACTGGTTATGCCCTTGATCTTTTGATGGATGCCGAAGTTTTTGATCCGGCATCCGAAAAGCCCTTCAATCTCTGTAAACTCATTGCCGGTTCGGAAGGCACCTTGTTTTTCGCGACCGAGATTGAACTCGCGTGTTCACCTCTCCCTCCATCACATGCCGCCCTCGTTTGTGGTCATTTTGAAAGTGTGAATGAATCGCTGCAGGCCAACCTGCTCGCTTTGCCTTACACGCCAAGTGCTTGTGAGCTCATTGATCGACACATCCTCGATTGCACCAAAGCGAACCTTGCCCAGCAACGGAATCGGGATTTTGTGGTGGGTGATCCTGGCGCGATCCTTGTCGTTGAAATTCGCCGGGACAGCCGAGAAGAAACCAAGGCCGCAGTGCGGGAACTTGTCGCCAACTGGCAGGACGCCGGGAAGGGTTACGCCTATCCAGTGCTATGGGATGAAGATGGCCATAAAGTCTGGGAACTTCGTCGCGCCGGCCAGGGACTAATGAGTAATGTTGTCGGTGACACCAAGCCTCGCGAGAACGTCGAGGATACGGCTGTCGATGTGAAAGATCTTCCCAACTACATTGCCGAATTTGATGAGTTGCTCTCGACCAAATACGGCATCGAATGCGTTTACTATGCTCATGCGGGATCAGGGGAACTGCACACCCGGCCACTCTTTAATCTCAAGACGCCAGAGGGACAAAAAATGTTCCGTGACGTCGCCACGGATATCGCACATCTCGTGAAAAAGTATCGGGGTTCGTTAAGCGGGGAACATGGTGATGGACGCCTGCGCGGTGAATTTATTCCGCTCATGGTTGGTGATCATTGCTATGAGCTCATGCGTGAAATCAAGGCGCTCTTTGATCCCGGGAACCTTTTCAATCCGGGCAAGATTGTCGATACGCCACCGATGGACACTTCGCTGCGTCACCATTCCGGCGAGGAAACGCCTGAGTATGAAACCATCTTCGATTTCAGTGACACCCTTGGTGTCGTTCGGGCTGCCGAGAAATGCAATGGCTCCGGGGATTGCCGCAAAGGACCGCAGGCTGGCGGCACGATGTGCCCGAGCTACATGGCCACTCGTGAGGAAAAGCACACTACCCGTGCCCGCGCAAATATCCTGCGCCAAATTCTCACTGAGCCGGCGGATGCCGAACACCCCTTCAATAGCGAGGAGATTAAGGAGGTCATGGACCTTTGTCTGTCCTGTAAAGCCTGCAAGTCGGAGTGTCCGTCGAGCGTGGATATGACCAAACTCAAGGCCGAGTTCCAGCAGCACTATCATGAGGCGAATGGTGTGCCGTTGCGCTCGCGGATGGTTGCGCATTTTGCCGACAGTGCGCGCCTCGCCTCGTTTGCACCTCGGCTCTACAACGCATTTTTTCAGACTCCCATTCTGCGCCGTATCGCCAACCCACTTATCGGCTTTCACTCCGAGCGAAGCATTCCGAGGCTCAACCGCATCACGCT
>JAKMEV010000096.1:0-5519 GCA_022425785.1 Akkermansiaceae bacterium
CCATTCACAATGACGATTACTTCTTTATCCAACGACAGTAACTCGTCACTCAAACGAAGAGTCACTTGCTGAATTCCCTCGGCCTTGATCTCAATCTTTTGCCCAATCACCCGGGCTTCGATCACCTGCCCTCCCTTGGCCTGATCCTTGGGAACCGAGAGCCAATAGAAGCGATCATGAGTGCGATTACTCTGACACCAGACCACCTTCTGCGGCCAGGGATTGCGAATATTCTTCGCCATCCACGGAAGAGCCTCGCGGTCCTTACCATTCATCCAATGACCGAACTCTTTGTAAATCGTCACTTTGTGGAGATAACCACCAGAGTCACCTGCGCGCAACTTCTCCAGCTTCTCCCCCCACACGGCCGCGATCTGATTTCTTTTATAGGCTGCATCCTTGCCACCCATAAAGATCATGAAGGGCAAATTGCGAAGCCCCAGAGGATTCGCATCATTGGGATGACCCGCCATCATCGAGGCCGCCGCGAAACGATCCGCCATCCGGGGTGCCAGTTGATAGACGCCATCACCCCCTGCCGAGTAACCCATCAAGTAAATCTTATTGGGATTCACTCCCCGCACTGCGACCATGTTTTCGATCAAGCGTTGAAAGAGATCATCGATATGACCTTCATGCCAAAGATTCCAGGTATTCGTGGGTGCACGCGGAGCGACCACGATCCCCTCTGCCGGAGCGTAAAGCCTGATTTGGTTCTGCCATTGTTGGTCATTAACACGAGCCGGAGCACCTCCGCCACCATGCATGGAAATCCACAAGGACCGCTCTCCCTCTTTCGCCTCGCCAAAGACCTTCTCGAGAAACTTCATCTCCTTGCCTGCCGCCTTGATCACCTTCGCATCCAATTCCGCCTTCCGCTCTTTCAACGAATCTTCCTGCAACTTCCCAAAAATCAATCCAGACGCCTCCTCTGCTTCTGCCTTCGTAACCGCTCCTTCCGGGACCGAAAGATGACGCTCCTCTGGCAGTAATTTGAGCCAATCCATCACACCTTCCTTGAAGCCAGCCACTGCACCCAATTGATCCCAGTACAATTCAACGGTAGCCTCTCCTTCACCAGGAGCTTTCACCATCGCAGTCCGTTTCACTCCGCCAAACCCCACCTCAAGTTGATGCGATGAATCAGCGGACACTTTAAGGGTGGCCATATCATTCAGATCTGACGTTCCCGCTTTGGAGGTCACTGTTTCAGCATTCCCGACCAAGCTAATCTTCACCACGATTCGTTCTCCACCCCGGCGATCCCAAACACGCAAATTGAGAACCACATCGCTTCCCTTCTTCGTAACGGGTTTGGCGTAGCGATCAGTAACATTGACTGCAGCCACACTCTTATCCTTGAGCGCCCAAACCATGGGGAAATGGCTTCCCGATCTCCTCCAGGAACTCGCCCAGATGGCATGCTTCCAGTCATTCGCAATCGCCTTGGAGGCATCACCGGTGAACCACGCGCGATTTAAGCCTTTCTTGTGATACTCATCAGCCCCCGTGAAGAACCACTCACCATCATAAAGTTCGATCCAGGTATGATTCCCCCGCTTGTTCGCCCAAAGCGCCGTGCCCGCAATACGCGCCGGCACTCCAACCGACCGACAGGCATCGACCAAAATAATTGATAATCCCGTGCAAGTCGCCATTCCAAGAGCTTTCGATTCGGCCGGGCTTTGGTTCGGCGCTTTCCGCCCCGTATTGTAGTGCACCTTGATGATATTGAAGAACTCCTTGTTGATTGTCTGGGCAGCTTCGGTAGCCGTCTTGCAATCCTTCACCAGCTTAGAGCATTGCTCATAAAATTCCGGCCGCCAGGACTCACGGGTTTCATCGAGCGAGGCATAGGGAAGAACATCATTCAGAAAAATTTCCTTGGGCACCGCCTTGGCCCACGTGAATTGCTTTCGTGCTTTTAAGGCCAAGGAGAGATTTTCCATGAGGAAATTCTTCTTCAAGGACTGAAGATCCTTCGGCGGCATTCCCTTCACCAAAAAACGCGCTGCTTTGGTTCCGAATTGACCATGTTTTTTTCCGGCGGCTTCAAGAAACCCGGAAATTTCGGAAGCATTCTCTCCCGCTAATTTCAACTGATCATCTACCGAAGCCTTCGCCAAGGCGCAGAGAAGAAAGAAAATCGTGAGCAATTTGTTCATGCCCGCGACCCTAGCCCTTCTTCGAGAGCACTCAAGGCGGGAAATCACTCGGAACACCAACGTTCCTGCCATTCCTTGGGCAGGCGCTGGGGGCGGCTCTGCGGCATCTGCACCAAAGCCAGAGCCTGACGACAGGTGATCAGGGGCTTGGTCTCGCCTTTTCTCACCATGGTGAATTCACACCAAAACCTCACCCGCTCGAATTCCGTTACGTGGCCGTTGATTTCCAAATGATCTCCCAGCTTAGCCGAAGCGCGGTAATCAATCTCAGTCCGAACAACCACCGGATACAATTGTGTCTCCGCCATTGTAGGAAGATCCATCCCCATCAGGCCTGCCAATTTGGTGCGACAGGTTTCAATCATGCGCAAGTAGGCGATATTGTGCACTACGCCACCACAGTCGGTATCGAAAAACATGACCTCCTCTTCGGTGGTGTAATTTAACTCAGCAAGACTCATTGTTTACAAGAAAGGTTGACCTTCATCGTCGTAGGGAAGCCAAAGCAATGACACCGCACGAACGTCGGAGTCTTTTTTGTAGGGCTTGATGAGTTCCGGTTCAAGGGCTATTCGTGTAGCATCTAACTTCTCTTCCAACTCGGAAATCTCCTGCCCCAATTCATCTTCCAACTCTCACAAATCACGCTCGTAATTTCCCAGCATATTCTTGGCAATCCTCACAAGCTGCCGCTGTTTCATCGCGCGCGTCGCGCTGTTGATCGGCATCCACTCCCACACCTTCGCTGTCTTATCAGCGAATCCGTCAGGCGTCGCTTCCTTCTTCCGCGCATCATCTTCATTGATCCATCGACGAAAATCCTCTCCCCGAAACTCCGGAAAAGTCAGTTGGAGATTGGAAATATTCCCCTTGGGATCGACCACAATCGCTGGAATATTAACCATAATCGCCTCTTCGAGCAGACCGATACATAGCCCGGCCTCTCCAGAACCGGTCATTCCCAGCACCACCCCCCTGCGTAACGAGGTCCTTTGAGTCGTAGAGAAGCAAATCTTCCGTGACCTCGCTTTTCTCGGTGTCATCTTCCTTGCACAGGTAAAAAGACCCTAATTTTTCATATCCACCCACTTGCTCGACCATGGAAGAACGGAGGAATTCGGAATTTCTAAATCCAAAATTCCCTTTATTATCTCCCCGTGACCGAATCACCACCACGCGCTTGGGCCGAAATCGACCTGAGCGCTCTCCTTCACAATCTCGCCGTTGCCCGCAAGCTCTCTGGCAAGGAGGTCATGGCGGTGATCAAAGCCGGCGCCTACGGCCACGGTCTGGAGGAAACCGCCCGCGCGCTCGACGATTGCGGCCTGCCATTTCTCGGCGTTGCCAATGCCGGAGAGGCCCGCCGACTCACCCGCGCAGGCATCAAAACCACGCCTTATATTCTCGGAGCGACCCTCCCGGCAGAACGCGCTGAAATTGCCGCAAGCGGATGGACACCCTGCCTCTGCTCTCTCGACGAAATCACCCACTTTAATCAACTCGGAAGGGCAAAACAAATTTCCGCCCACCTTGCTTTGGATACCGGAATGGGCCGGGGCGGCTTTTTGCCCGACCAAATCCCAGAAGCCCTTGTCGCCATAAAATCATCCCTCGGAATCAAGCTCACCGGCATCGGCTCCCACCTTCCGGTCGCAGATGAAGACGAAACCTTCACGCGTCAACAGATCGCTCTCTACGATAAAATTGCTGCCACTATCCCACAGGATCATTCCCCTTTTCACATCCACATCAGCAATTCCGCCGGGCTGATGAAATACCGCAGCACAACAAGCAACCTCGTGCGCCCCGGCCTACTGCTCTATGGAATTTCGCCCTTTCCGGATGAGCAAGAACAACTCAAGCCCGTGATGTCGCTCAAAACACGCATCTCGGTGATCAACGAACTCCCCAAAGGTCATGGTGTCTCGTACGGGCGAACCTTGCTCACCCGCGACACCAAGGCGGCTGTTCTTGGGATCGGTTATGGCGATGGCTACCCTCGTTCACTCTCCGAAAAAGGAACCAAGGTCCTCATCAACGGAATGCTATGTCCACTTCTCGGCCGGGTCACAATGGACCAAATCATCGTCGATGTTACCGAACTTTCCGAATGCCAACCCGGCGATGAAGCGATCCTCTTTGGTCCCGACCTTCTCGTGTCAAATCTCGCGTTCAAAGCTGGATCCATTCCCTGGGAGCTTCTCACCCAAATCACGCCACGGGTCGAACGACGTTATCTTTAACGCTCGAGAATCACCTTTTTCTCTTCTTTAAGGAAGGCTCTGAGTTCCAACTCATTCTCTCCAAAATCCATTAAGACAGCACCCGTCTCGGCCTGATTGAAGATCTCTATTCCGTTCCGCTCCATCGTTTGAATCCAATTTTGGGGAGGCTTTTCAAAAGGCGGATAGTTCGCCGCACTCGTGATGACCACTCTAGCACCAGTTGCTTTCAAAAAAGGCATATTGATCGAATTTCCATGATGATGCCTCCCAAGAAGAATGACATCGGCTGCCAAATCATACTCTCCTTCCAATAACGCCAATTCATCTTCCAAACCCAAGTCCCCTAGCAAGAGGACACGCCAGTCTTTCCAATGCACCCGCATTACCATAGTACGGTTGTCTGCAATTCCACGATCTTGCGACAACCCCTCTCGAATTACCTCCAGCCAAACATCCCCACCCAATTGGTAGCGCTCGCCACGGGACCCCAAAAGAATCTCACAACCATGACCTTCAGCTCCTGAGATGAAATCCCGGTAGCTGGGACTTTGAGCTTTCATCGTTGGAATAATCGCGTTCCTCAAGTCCCCCTGTTGCATCAAGAGATGAGCTCCTCCAACGTGATTTCCATCAGGATGACTCAAGGCTAGCACCTCCACCTCCGCACCCCATTTTCTCAAAATCGACCGCAGAGTATGGCGATAGAATTTTTCACTTCCGACATCGATCATCACGCCTCCCCCCACATCCAGATAGGACGCCGCACCGCCATCCGTCGGATCAAACACCACCCAATCCGCACCGCTCCCCCGCCTTACCTTCCAATGCCCCATGGGCACGGAAGCAAAACCATCCGCCGTGTAGTATGCCGTGCGAGCAATCGCGCCATTAAGTCGATTCGAGAGCATCCCCAACTCTGACCAAAACACACCCAGAAAAGAACCCGCAAAAGCCAACCCAAGAATCACGGTGGTGAGAGGGATTAGGGCAAGACTCGCGAGCACCGAGATCGGCGTGACAATTCCAAAATGCCAAAGCATAAAGGGAAACGACCCCAGCCAGGCCACGATCGAAGTCGCACCAAGAGCCGCGAAATATCTCCTCACTGCCAGCCACCTCCGCTGCCAAA
>JAKMEV010000131.1:0-7699 GCA_022425785.1 Akkermansiaceae bacterium
AGTAGGTGTTGATCGTTCCGCCGTTGTCGGAGAGGAATATTAGAATGGTGTTATTCATCTGATCGGCCTCTTCCAAGCTGTCTAGCAACTTTGAGATCCCATCGTCGAGAGCCATGAGGTTGGCCAAATATCGGTTACGTCCGAGGGGATCGACTTCGCCAAGGTGACCCCATTTCTTGTGCCACTCGCTCCATGACATTTCTTTGGGTTCCCAGAAGGGGAACTTCCATTGCCCGGCCTCGCGATCCCACTTTGGCTGCTCGTAGCCAGCTTTCTTGGCGTATTTGGGATCGGTAACATAGGTTGGCATGTGGACCGCGTTGTATTCCAGTTGGATGAAAAATGGCGTCTTCGCCGCCGATTTTTCGCGGATGGTTTTGATTGCCTCAGTGGTGAAAATCTCGGTGGTGAATGCGTCGTCTTCGTATGAAACTTTTTCCCCGCGATTGCGTTGCAGCGGGCCGACGTTGAGGATTCCCAACCCCTTTCCTTTGCCGGTCCGTTCACGGTAGGCATCGAGATCCTTTTGTGAGAGGCGGATGTAATCCCAAGTGTGGTGGACGAATCCGAGGAACTCATCGAAGCCGTGGTCGAGCGGATGTTGCGCTGCGCCGCCGTTGAGGTGGGTCTTGCCGATTTTCTGGGTGAAGTAGCCTTGCTTCTTGAGAGCCTGAGGGATGGTGAACTCGGAGAGAGGCAGCCCGCCCTGACCATACCAGAAATTTCCCCAACGCTGTTGGTAGCGTCCGGTGATCAGTCCGGCTCGGGAGGGCGAGCAAATCGGTGCGGTCGCATAGGCGTCCGAGAAATAGGTGCCGAGTTTGGCAATTCGATCAATCCCCGGCGTGCTGACATCTTTTGGCGACTGAGGGAGGAAGCTCAAATCGGCGTAGCCCAGATCATCAGCGACGATAACCACGATGTTCGGTTTTCTTGCCGAGGCATCGGTCGTCAGTAGCATGGCGGCTGTCACCAAAGCAGCTTTGAAAATACGGAGGTCACTCTTGTTCATGATAGGGTCGGATTTGGAGCGAAGTCTTGCTTCTTTTGCGTGCAATGGAAGATCCATCTTTCTTGCATACGGGGCAATTGATTTGCTTTATACGGTGGCGCATTGACGGATCTGAAGTTGTGAATATCGATCAGTCCAAAGTGGGCGGATGCTCTAGTTTCAGAATAATGAAAATTTAAGTGCAAACGAAGGCGGGATCAACTCGCTTGCCCGAGGAGTCTGAGTAGAGTAAGTCTCAATCATGCCCATTCGGAGAGTCATTTTATTCTTGTTGATCCTTCCTTGGATGGTTCTTCAGGCGGAGGAAGATGCTCCGGATTTTAACCGCGAGATTCGTCCGATTCTGGCCGAGAATTGTTTTCATTGCCACGGACCGGATGAGAAATCCCGGGAGGGTGACCTGAGGCTCGATACTTTTGAGGGGGCAACGGAAGGAGGAGAGTTTGCCGATCCTGTGGTTCCCGGGAAGCCCGGCGAGAGCGAGTTGATCACGCGCATTCACTCCAAGGACCCGGAAGAGCTCATGCCTCCTCCGGATTCCAAGCGAACTCTCACTGAAAAAGAAAAGAAGCTTTTAGAGAGATGGATAGCCTCCGGGGCTAAGTATGAAGAGCACTGGGCCTGGGTTTCTCCTGTTCGTGCGTCTGTCCCGGGGAATAAGCCGGTTGATGCTTTCATTCTGCGTAGACTTGAAAAAGAGGGGTTGGAGTTTTCAAAGCCTGCGACCTCAGGGAATCTTTTGCGCCGGCTCTCGCTAGATTTGATTGGGCTTCCTCCATCTCTTGATGATTTCGAGCGATTTTCCAACGGGGGGAATTACGCAGCCGAGGTTGATCGGCTTCTTGCTTCACCTCGTTTTGGAGAGCGTTGGGCGCGGCATTGGCTCGATTTGGCACGCTATGCCGATTCGAATGGATTTCAGGCAGATCAGCTCCGGCCATCGTGGGCCTATCGCGACTGGGTTATTGATGCTCTCAACTCCAACATGCCTTACGATCAATTCACGATTGAGCAGATCGCTGGGGATCTTCTTCCCAAGTCGGATTTGCGCCAAAAAATTGCAACGGGATTTCATCGCACTGTCACCTGTAATGTTGAAGCTGGAGTGAGTCCCGAGGGGAATCGCATGAATCAGGTTTTTGATCGGGTCAATACCACGGCAACGGTTTGGTTGGGGATTACCCTGGAATGTGCGCAGTGTCATGATCACAAATTCGATCCTTTCACGATGAAGGATTATTATTCGCTCTTCGCTTACTTCAATAACACCCCGATCGAGGTTCAGCCGCCCTCGAATAAGAATGACGTTTCGCACGACTTTGTGGGGCCGTATCTGGACTTGCCCCTCTCCCCGGAACAACAGAGGAAGGCAGATCGGCTTGATGAGATAATCGCTGATCTCACCCGCGAGCGTGAAAAGTTGAATGAAGGCTCTGAATCAGAATTTGTAGCCTGGCAGAAATCGGCGATGGCCTCTCTGGCAAGTCAGCCGAAATGGCAGGCGATGAAGGTCACGGCGTTTCAATCTTCCGGCGGGGAAGAGCATCGTGTCTTGAAGGATGGTTCTGTCTTGCTTGCCGGGAAGGTGCCGGACACTGCGACATACATCGTGGAGGTGGAGACCAAATTGAAAGACATCACCGGCTTTAGATTGGAAACGCTGACTCATCCCGATCTTCCGGGGAAGGGGCCCGGCCGTGGCGATGCCGTGCGCTCCAATTTTGTGCTTCATGAATTCAGGGCCGCGCTCAAGACGGGCGGGAAAGAGAGACCGATTGCTCTGCAAAAAGCGGAGGCGGATTTTTCTCAGAAGAACTGGAGCGTGGCAGGTGCCATTGATGGCAAGGAGAAGACCGGTTGGGCTATCAGTCCGCAATTTGGCAAGCCGCATCAGGCAACCTTCGAGCTCACCGAGCCCATCGCGAATGCGAGTGGCTCGAAGTTTGTGTTTCAGCTCGTGCAGAACTTCGGCAAGGGGCGGGTGATTGGGAATGTGAGGATCTCGGCGATCTCTGATCCCTCAGGTGTGGGCAGTTTGCCGCCAGGGACCGTCGCCATTTTGAAAAAGTCCGAGGGGAAACGAAATGCCAAGCAGGTTGAAAAGTTGCGTAGCCATTTTTTAAATTCGAATCCAAAGCTTGTCCGTCTTGAGGCGCAGCTTGCGCGACTTAAAAAAGAGCGGTCCGATCTCAAGGTAGATCAGACTCTGGTGATGGTTGAATTGGAAAAACCCCGCAAGACACACATTCTCAAGCGTGGTAATTTCCTTGCTCCCGATGTCGAGGTCACTCCGGGAACTCCAACCCGACTTCCGAAGTTGGAGAATTCTTCCAGTCGTCTGGATTTGGCCAAATGGCTTGTTCGTCGAGATAACCCTTTGACTGCCCGGGTTGCGGTTAATCGTTGGTGGGCCGAGCTTTTTGGAAGTGGAATTGTGGCGACGCTCGAGGACTTCGGCACCCAGTCCGAGCCGCCTACTCATCCTGAATTGTTGGACTGGCTTGCGGTTGAGTTGATGGACTCGGGTTGGGACATGAAGCATGTCCTAAAGACCATTGTGATGTCGCAAACTTACCGACAATCCTCGCGTTTGACTCCGGAGTTGTTGGAAAAGGACCCGCGCAATCTTCTCTTCGCCAGGGCGCCCCGGTTTCGCATGGATGCAGAGCGTCTCCGCGATAATGCCCTGACGATCTCCGGATTACTTTCGACCAAGATGCACGGGAAGCCCATCATGCCCTATCAACCGAATGGGCTTTGGCGACAAACGGGACGAAACGAGCCAAAGTGGGTGGAGCAGAAAGATGAGAATCGTTGGAGGCGGGGAATCTACATCGTGTATCGGCGGGCTGCGCCTTATCCCAGCATGGTGAACTTTGATGCGCCGGATCGCAGTTCCTGCATGGTGCAGCGACCGCGGACCAACACACCCATTCAGGCTCTCACGATGTTGAATGATCCAGCCTATGTGGAGATGGCTCTGGCGCTTGCCGATCGGGTTCTTACGGAGAGTAAGGCTCCGAATGAGCGTGTGAATTATGCCTTTGGATTGACTCTGGGAAGATCTGCGACACCGCGTGAGGTGAAGATTATTGAGGAGCTTGTAAGGAGTCGTGGAGAATATTATCGAGAAAATCGGAACAAGCTCAATGCAGTTTTGAAGAGCCCGAAGTTTTTTTACAATCCGAAGCACGAGAACAAAATCGAATTGGCAACTTGGTTTCATGTCGCGAATGCCTTGCTCAATCTCGATGAGGTCATGACCCGAAACTAACAGATGAATCCCAATCCATTTTTGACGCAAAATCGTCGAGTCTTTCTTCAAAAATCCGGCTTCGGTTTCGGGAGCGCGGCCCTTGCCTCCCTGATGAATCAGGATGCCGCGGCTGCGACCGACCAACCCTTGGCGAAACTCGGGCTCCATCATGCGCCCAAAGCAAAGCGAGTGATCTACATTCATTTGGTCGGGGCTCCGTCGCACCTCGATCTTTTTGATTTTAAGCCCGAATTGCAAAAGCGCACCGGCCAGCTTTGTCCTGATGAGTTTTTTGATCTCAATCAACTCGCTTTCATCCGGGAGCAACCCAACTTGTTGGGAACTCCCAAGGATGAGCGCTTTGCCTTCAAGAAGTGCGGGAAGTCCGGAACGGAGATCTCCAATCTTTTGCCCAACCTTCAAGGGGTGGCTGATGAGATGTGCTTCATCAAGACCCTCCACACCGAGCAATTTAACCATGCTCCGGCCCAAATGTTCGCGCTGACAGGTTTCGAACGTTTTGGGCGCCCTAGTATTGGTTCGTGGGCCAGCTATGGATTGGGGAGCGAAAATCAAAACCTTCCCGGCTTTGTGGTGCTCATCACGGGGCAGGTTCTTGGAGCGGGGAATAGCGCTTTTGGAAGTGGATTTCTGCCGACGATTCATCAGGGCGTCGAGTTTCGCTCGAAAGGGGACCCTGTTCTCTTCTTATCCAATCCGGATGGGGTTTCCCATGGTGAACGCAGGGTGGTGGTGGATGCGGTGAAGGATCTTAACCAGGTGGCGCTCGACGATGTGGGCGATCCCGAGATTGCCACTCGCATTAACCAGTATGAGATGGCCTATCGCATGCAGACGAGTGTTCCGGAGTTGATGGATATCAAAAGTGAGCCGAAGCGAATTCAAGAAATGTATGGCACCGAGCCCGGGCAGAGCAGCTTCGCAAACAATTGCCTGTTGGCTCGTCGGCTTGTGGAGCGGGGAGTGCGGTTTGTGCAGCTTTTCGATCAAGGATGGGACCATCATGGGGGCGTGTTTGATAATTTGCCCAAGAAAACCCGGCAGGTTGATCAACCTATCGCGGCCTTGATCAAGGATCTCAGGGAGCGGGGGCTCCTAGAGGATACACTCATCGTTTGGAATGCGGAATTTGGCCGTACGCCCATGGCCCAGGGCACTTCAGGGGATGGGCCGACTCAGAGTAAGGCAGGTCGGGATCATCACAAGGAAGCCTACTCGGTTTGGATGGCCGGAGGAGGAACGAAGCCGGGGCACGTCTATGGTGAGACTGATGAACTTGGCTATGGGATCGCAAAGGACCCGGTTCACGTGCATGATTTCAATGCAACCATCCTCCATCTCTTGGGCATCGATCATGAGAGGCTGACCTTCCGTTATCAAGGGCGGCAGTTCAGGCTGACCGATGTGCATGGCAAGGTCGTCACAGGAGTGCTGGCCTGATTCGAACTCGTTGACCATCGTCTCCACAGGACCTAGAGTCGGCCCATGGCTGACCAAATCATCATTCGGGGATTGCAATTGCGCTGTCAGGTTGGAGTGCCGGCGGAGGAGCGGGCCGAGCCCCAGAATCTTCTCGCTCACCTCACCTTGGATGTTGCGGATTTTCCCACTGATGACGAAATTGGGCAGACCGTGGATTACAAGGCGGTCTCTGATCAGGTTCGCGAGTTCGTCGGGAGGGGAGAGCGACAACTGATCGAGACTTTGGCCCAGGAAATCGCAAGGTATGTTCTCGCTGAATTTCCAGTCAATGCCATCCGGGTTGAGCTGGAAAAGTTTATTTTGCCCGAGACCGACTGGGTCGGAGTGGTCATCGAACGAAAACGTGGCGAAAGAATTTGAACGACATCTGACATGGTCTGTCCTTATATTAGCTTTTGACACGGATTTCCGGTCAATGCACCTGTCACATGTCTTCCATCTCCGCCTCCGAATCCGATGAAGAACTCGTCCGCTTGGCGCAGGATGGAGACACGCGGGCCTTCGACGAGTTGGTCGTGAAATACAGTCCGCGTCTCTATGGGCTGGTTTATCACATGACTTCGCACAAAGAGGACACCAACGATCTGATGCAGGATATTTTCGCGAAGGCCTATCGTTCCTTGAAGCGATTCCGGGGAAAATCGAGCTTCTACACCTGGATTTATGCCATCGGAACGAATATGACGCTCAATTTCCTGAAAAAGCGTAAACGTCGCGCCACCTGGAGCCTGGATGACGTGGATTCGGGGATTCAGAATGACGAGGCCATGGTGGACATCGGGCATGCCTCCAACCCCCGTCACCAAAGCGATATTAATGCACTTCAAAAAAAATTGAACGAATCGATGCAAGCGCTGTCTGATGACCATAGAGCCGTGGTTGCCATGTTTGATCTTCAAGGACTTCCGCATGCCGAGATTAGCCAAATTCTCTCGGTTTCGGAGGGGACCGTGCGCTCGCGACTCTTTTATGCCCACCAACAATTACGAGGGCATTTGGAGGAATTCCTCCGTTAATCCCAGCCCCTGTTAGATGAATCAATCCCAAGAAGAAGACGTTCAAAAGCTCATTCGCCTCAAGCGACATGAATCTCCGCCCGAAGAATATTTTGAGAATTTTCTCGAAGAGTTTCAAACCCGACAGCGTGGAGAACTCCTAAAGCAATCGTCCTTTGGATTGTTCAAAGATCGATTGGCAACTTGGTATCGTGAACTGGGGTCTGTTAAATTGGTCGCAGCAACTGGTGCGGCATACGCGGGAGTGATGGCTGCTGTTTTCATGTGGCCAATCGGAAATCCGACCAAAATGGATGATCCCAATATGCAACCGGCAAGCTATCAGCCGAATAAGGGAACCCCGCTGCCAACGGTTGATTTCCCAAAAATTGAGAATTCCGGATCCGGCTCGACAACGCTCCGGGAATTTTAAGAATGTCCCTATGTTGAACCAACTTTTCCAGCGCGCGTGCTTCAGCATCGGCGCGTTTTCTTTTGCCTGCTTGCCTTCACTGATCGCGGGGGAGGAAATTCAGTTTCCCTCGTCGGATAAGGGGAAATTTCATCGAGCAGAGCTCGTCCCGGTTGATGCCGATGGTTTGTATGTCACCATTGGAGTTGTGGGAGCGGATGTTTCGAAGGGGCAGTGCGACGGAAAATTCTACGAATTACTTGCTCAGGATCCTAAATCGCGGATGACCCTGCTTCGTGGACCCAAGGGCGCAAAGCCGGTCAGTTTCGCAAGCGGTCGGAATCTCAAGGGCGGAGACAGTCTGAAAAATCTCCCGAGCAAGAACGGAGAAACAGTCACCAGCGCCGTCGTCGGATGGGGAGCGACTTTTAGTGATCAACAACTGCCGCTGACATTTTTGCGGGTCAATCATTCCACTAATCCGATTCCAGGTCATCCTCTCCAAAATGATCAGGGCGAGG
>JAKMEV010000157.1:0-2003 GCA_022425785.1 Akkermansiaceae bacterium
TTTTATTACCCCAAACCACAGGACTGGAGACGCCTCGTCCATCAATAGGGACTTTCCACCTGATATTTTCAGACTCGCTCCAAGTCATCGGAGGTGTTGCAGTACGAGAAACACCGTTTGCCTCAGGCCCCCGCCATTGGTGCCAGCTTTTGGCCTCCTGCACGTCGTTTAAACGTCCTGAAGAAAAGGTCGTGAGAAAAGCTAGGAGGAAAATCAAATTTCCAAAAAAATAAGATACGGACTTAATCATCATTTTGGTTCGACTGAATTTGTGACCTGCTCCCAGATAGATGGAGCTACACCGCTAGAGCTATACCATCGAGTGGCAGCCTCTGGATCTCGTTGAAAGTATTGCCTGCCCACCCGAATCATCGCGGCATCCCGCAAGCCAGGGTTCGAGATGGCATCAATCCAGGTCATGGCCATCTCCCCATCCTTATAAACGTGGGCGCTGACAAACCCATTGATGGCAAGATTGCGATCTACTCCATCGGGGAGTTGGTTGAGAGATTCTCCCGCGGCAACCGGATTCTTTGAAGCCCACACCGCATAGGCGGAACTCCACGCATCTCTTCTTTGCGGCCCCTGCGGCAGCTCATCTGCCCAATCCAAAGCCGGCTGCAAGCCCTTGTCTTTTACCAACTCACGGGTCAATTCGGCCATCGGTCGCCAGGAGTAATTTTCAAGATCACTCGAATTATAAATGTAATCAGTTGCGATAGCTGCATCAGCATCCACAAGCCCTCTTAGGAGCTCTGGTCGAACTTTCGCCTGCTCATTGGGCTCAAGGGATTCAAAGAGATTGATTGCCAACTCGGGATTCTCGCTCGCCAGTCCCGGAATGATATTTTCAATAAATCCAACCCGCTCCTCAGCCGGAAGTTTGTCAAGATGAGCAATGCCCTCGTTAGATTGATACACCCCCATCGCATAGCCGAGAAGTTCCCATTCATCCTTTGCTCCTTGCTCTTTAAATGCTTCTCCTATTGCCAGCACATTCTCGAAAGACATTTCCGAATTCCTTATTTTTTGAAGGATTTGATCCATGGCTTGGCGACGTTCGATCGGACTTCTGGATTTGATTGAATTTGTAACCAACAAATCAATCTCCTCTTGAGACAATTGCTTGTCTCTCCTTGGTTTGTCAGTCCCTTCCTTCGCCTTCCGAGAGTCACGAACGGATGTCGAACTCACAGTTCTTCCAGACACCGAAGAAGATCTCCCGAGTTTGCCACGGTATTCAAGGCCGGTTTGACTCACTCCTCCTTCGTCAGAAACATTTGTAGTCCTTGACGATTGCGACCACTGCTTGCCAAAGACAAAGGTGATGACAGTGACCAACGCCCAAATGCTATGCTTGGAAAAAAA
The DNA here is from genome assembly GCA_022425785.1 of Akkermansiaceae bacterium. Lineage (GTDB taxonomy): Bacteria > Verrucomicrobiota > Verrucomicrobiia > Verrucomicrobiales > Akkermansiaceae > SW10. The sequence continues at coordinate 1,369 of JAKMEV010000157.1, forward strand.
TCGCTTCATCCTATTCCGATTCCGGTGATAAAAGGTCCACACTCGAAAGGCTCAAACCAACGTCCTTCCGGTGGGTTTGCACCCAAAGCCAGACGAGTTCATGCCCGGCCGGAGACTCAACAAAACGGCTCCTCATCCTCACAAAATCTTCCAACGCCAGTTCGACGTCAAACCATCCATCCTGATCCGGCTTGAGCTTGCGCTTGACCGAAAATTTTCCCGAGAGACCACCCCGGGCATGATGGGTTCCAAATCCGAAGTCGACCTGATAAGGTTGATCAAGGTGTCCCCTGATTCGGAATCGTGCCCCCTTGGAAAGGAGGACTGGCTGCATTTTACGACCACGAGGCCCTACCACCGCAGTGTAGAGCAGAACAGGATCAATCGTCTCACCATGATCCCCCCGGAAGAGATGGGCCTCGGCGTGCAATTCGTTTGGACGGCCCTCCGCTCCGGAGCCCAAGCTTCCCTGTCGCACATCACGCGGGAATTCACTTTTCCAGATCCGCACCGAATCGCCCCGGGGGCTCGCCTGAAAAGGACTCTCATGTTCCAGAGCAGCGATCACCCGATGATCCGCTTTCACTTCCTGCACACTCCCATCAGCAAGCCGGGTCACCTGGACGTTCCCTTCA
>JAKMEV010000215.1:0-5339 GCA_022425785.1 Akkermansiaceae bacterium
CCGTCACCGTTTTGCCATCGTCATTGGTCCGCATGTAGAAGGGCTTGATCGATTTTGGGTAGTTGTAAACGGTGAGCGGGCCCTTCACCACCTCCTCGCAAAGATAGCGCTCGTGCTCGGACTGCAGGTTCACGCCCCACTCCACGGGATAGTCGAACTTCTTGCCCGACTTCAGCAACTGCTCGACGGCCTCGGTATAAGTCATGCGACCAAAACCGCTTGAGGCGAGTTTTTCCAAACGAGGGCGCAGCCCTTTATCGATGAACTTTTCAAAGATCTTGAGATCACCCTCGTTGTTTTCGAGAACATCCTTCACGAGAAACTTCATGAAGTTCTCGGCGAGATCCATGTCGCCTTCGAGATCACAAAAAGCCATCTCGGGCTCGATCATCCAGAACTCGGCAGCGTGTCGCGTCGTGTTGGAATTCTCCGCGCGGAAGGTTGGGCCGAAGGTATAGATATTCGAGAGCGCGCAGGCGAAGGTCTCGCCTTCGAGTTGTCCACTCACGGTGAGGTAGGATTGCTTGCCAAAAAAATCCTCCTCGGGCTTGCCGGTGGGATTGGTCGTCACCCGAAACATCTCGCCCGCTCCTTCGCAATCACTCGCGGTGATGATGGGCGTGTGGACGTAGGTGAATTCACGTTCATTGAAAAAACGATGCACCGCATAGGCCAGACGACTCCGCATCCGGAAGACCGCTCCGTAGAGATTGGTGCGGGGACGCAAGTGGGCAATCGAGCGAAGGAACTCCGGCGAGTGTCCTTTTTTCTGAAGCGGAAAATCTTCCGGCGCTTCACCGAGCAGAGAAACCTCCGTCGCACGCACTTCCCAGCTCTGCCCCTTCCCCGGACTCTCGACCAATTCCCCTACCACGCTCACCGAAGCACCGGTGTTCATTTTGGAAACCTGATCCGATCCCGAAATGCCCGCATCGATGATGACCTGAATCCCCTGGAGACAGGAACCGTCATTCAATTCGACAAAAGAAAACTCCTTGGAATCCCGCCGGGTCCGGACCCAGCCACTGAGTTCCACGGAGGCCTCGGCAGATTCACTTGCGAGAAGATGTTTCACGGACTTGCGCATGGCGTATTTGTAAGCCTTCCCCTCCGAGAATCGACCCGAAATTTAGGAATTCACCAAAAGAAAATATCCACCACCAAAACAATCACCATTAAGACTCCAACAACGAGATTGATGAGCATTCCGGTGAGCGTTCCGACGACCGAGCCCACTCCCGACACCGCAGCGGGCTTGACCTCCTGATCCGCAAATCTCCACTCACAGGCAAAGGACCCGATCAGTGGCCCCAGGATTAATCCGAAGGGCAAAAAGAACAATCCTACTAATCCCCCAGCGAAGGCACCAAAGGCCCCCCATTTCGTTCCGCCAAACCAGCGCGTCCCCATCGCCCCGCTAAAAAACTCGAGCGCCTGTGCCATCGCGATCCCCACTCCCAGAGTGACCAGCCCCCAGACTTCGACCCCGCCGGAATCCTCCAACGCAAAGAAGGGAACGAAAGCCGCACCCAGGATAAAGAGATGCCCCGGCAGGAAGGGCACTATCGTCCCAACAAGCCCCACGATCACCAAACTGACCGTGGCAATCCATATCCCCCAATTGAGAATCCAATCCCACATTGCCTTACTTACATCGATTCCCGGTAGATTGCTTCTCGAAAGCCAAGAAAAGTTTGTCATACAAAATAGCCGTGAAAAGAGAACTAATCACGCCATTCTGACAAAGCCGATTGACGAATTTCGTAAAAAGGCTTCTTTCCTACACTACAATATGCACCGCCTTCTACTCATCACCAGCCTCATTACCGGCCTCCACGCTGCCGAACCCGACTTTATCTTTAAGGACAAACCCACTGATTGGAAAATGGCCGGCCCCGGTTCATTCGAAATCAAAGGTGATATCGCCACCGCAAAAGGAGGCATGGGTCTCTGGTGGTATGGCAAAAAAGATTATTCCAACGCCTACTTCGAGTTGCAGTTCAAAACCACCGACGCCAAGCAAAACTCCGGTGTCTTCGTCCGCTTCCCCGATCCCGGCAATGACCCCTGGGTCGCCGTCAAGCAGGGATACGAAATCCAAATCGCTGGAACCGAGCCCGGAATTCAGTCGATTGGCTCGATCTACGAATCCCAGGCCGCCGTTGATGTTCGTGCTTTCGTTGGCGAGTGGAATACCTACAAAATCATCACCGCCGGTGACCACATCTGCGTCATCCTCAACGACAAGATCGTCAACATCTTCGAATGTCAACCCGGTCGTGGCGACCAGAGGGGCTACCTCGGTTTGCAGAACCACGACGACGGCTCGCCCGTGCAATTCCGCGGAGTCAAAGTGCAGGAGCTTTCCTCCGAATCTCTTTTAAAGGCCCTCGAAGAACTCAATATTCCCCGCGCCGCTCTCACGAGATACTGGAACATCCGCAAGCCCGTCGGCAAAAAGTGGTATCACTCCACCGACCACGGCCCGGCCTTCTTCCAGAGTTTCGGCGACTACTACGAAGGCACTTTTCGCCGGGAAAGCGCCATCAAGGGACTCGCTCTCTCCTACTCCGCCAACCCCGATCGCAAGGCGCTCTTCAATACTGAGACTCTCGCGCTCATCTCGTCGACCGACGGCGGCATCTCGCTGGACAACACCCCTTGGGGCGGAGGCCACGGAAAGGTCAACCAGTTTAAGAACAAGGACAACTACCTCTTCAATACGTCCTCCGGTCCGGTTTGGGCTGACGCCAGTGGCTCATTCGACGACAACCGCACCATCAAGGGGTTCGGGAACTTCGCTCACCTCAAGTTCAACGGATACTTCCGCAACGGCTCCGATATCATCCTCGACTACGACGTACACGGCACCCGTATCCTTGATCTCATCAATGAGAACAGCCATGGCATCAGCCGCTTCTTCGAGGTCACAGCCCACGACAAGGCTCTCAAGGTTCGCTTGAGCAACAACTCCAGCCACAAAGGATTCAGCATTAAGGTCGCAGGTCAGGGAGCCGCCCTGAAAAACGAGAACGGAGCCTACTTCCTCACTCTCGCCCCCTCGAAAAACACCAGCCTCGTATCGCTGAACTACACCACCAATGGCGCGACCAAGGCGCCGACGCCACAGGCCCTCTCCCCAATGACCTACAGCGGAAAAGGGATTTCACCCGAGAGCTTCACCTACGACCTCAAGCCCGCCGAAGGCAAGGCCGCCTGGCTCGTCGATGACATTCCCCTTCCAAAAATTCTCCTCGAGTCTCCTTACCACTGTAAGGTTCGCATGAGTGATGTTGACTTCTTCTCCGACGGAGATCGCGCACTGCTTAGCACCTGGGATGGTGATATTTGGCTTGCCTCGGGATTGAAGGAATTCAAGAAAATCACCTGGAAGCGTTACGCCACCGGATTCTTCGAACCTCTTGGTCTTCGCATCCTGAAGGACATTCCCTATGTCGCCGGACGTGATGCCATCTGGAAGCTCTCCGATGTCAACAAAGACGGTGAAGCCGACAAGTTCGAGATCTTCAACAACGACGTTCTCCTCACCACAAACTTCCACGAATTCCAGTTCGGACTCGAGACCGACGCCGAAGGAAATTTCTACTTTGCCAAGGGCTCCCCTGTCCGCCCCGGCGGTCGCGGATTTGACCGCATCCTCCCACACAACGGAGCCTTCGTCAAAGTCTCTGCCGACGGTGAATACCTTGAAGTCATCGGAACCGGACTCCGCGCACCGGGTGGAATCGCGATCGGACCCAATGGTGAAATTACCACCGGTGAGAACGAAGGAACCTGGCAGCCCTGCTGCAAGCTCAACTACTACGAGCCATCACGCGGCAAACCCTTCTTCGGAGTGGAAAATGCCCGTCACGATAATAAGTCACCCTTCACCGAGCCTCTCTGCTACCTCCCAATGTCAGTCGACAACTCGGGCGGTGGTCAAATCTGGGTTCCCGAGCACGCCAAGATTGGCATCAAGTCAGGCGAACTCATTCACCTGTCTTACGGCAAATCCGCGATCTACCACGTCCTGCGCGAAAAGGTCGAAGACGGATTCTACCAAGGCGGTGTCGTAAAACTCCCTGTGAAGCTCGCCTCCTCGGCACAGCGCGCGGTCTTCCACCCCGATGGCTCGATGTATGTTGCCGGATTCCGCGGATGGCAAACCAATGCCGCCAGGGAAGCTGGCTTCCAGCGCATCCGTCGCAACGACAGCGTCGCCAATCCTCTGCCCTCCGGCATGAAAGTGACCAAGGACGGAGTAGCCCTTCGCTTTGACGTCGAACTCGACGACGAGCTCGCCACCGATCCAAGCTCCTTCACCGTGAAGCGCTGGAAGTACATCCGCAGTGTTCAGTATGGCTCCGGTCAGTTCTCAGTGGATCATCCCGATCTCGAAGCGGAAAAGAAAGCCGCCGTCAAGGAATCCAAGGGCCATCGCAAGCATGATAACGTCAAGGTCCTCGCGGCCAAGCTCCTCGACGACAAGAAGACCATCCTTCTCAAGCTGGACGGCCACAAGCCAGCCCAGCAGGTCAAACTCGACTACGATCTCGAGTCAGCTGACGGCGACGAACTCATCGGCAATATCCACAGCACCATTCACAAGGTGCCCGCCAAATAATCGCCGGAATTTTCATCAAAGCGTCTCCGGCACTCCCCCCGGAGGCGCTTTTTTCTTCTTTCGCCATCATGGCGTAACTCATAAAAGTCACTTCAATGAGATTCATTTCACTCATCGCTCTTTCCTGCTTCATCGCATCTGCCAATGCCACCCTCACCGCGACCTTTAGCTCGGGAGGAAAATCGGTCACGAAGCAAGTCCGCATGCCCGCCTTCAAAGTGGAAGCCGGAGAATCTCCCGCCGCCGGACTCGCACCTGGAGCGTTCACAGTAGACTTGAGAGGAACTCTCACTATCCCCAAGCGCTACCGCGTTTATTTCTCCTACGACATCGAGGGCACGGCCACCATGAAAGTGAGTGGCGAAGATCTCCCCTTCACCGACGGAAGGTCCGAGCGCCTCCGCCTAAATCCGGGCGAAGTCCCCATCGAGGTTCACTACAAATCTCCTGACAATGGCGCGGGTTCATTCCGGCTTCATTGGGAAGAACGCAAAGAGTTCCCGCGTGAGCCCGTGTCCTCCACCGTCTTCAACAAGAGTGATTCTGAAATCAATGCGGCCCACCTTTTCGCCAGTCACAATTGCGCCCAGTGTCACGACACCGGTGATCTCGGAGCCCACGCCATGCCCGAGCTAAAATACGCCGGCCCCAATCTCACCGGCATCGGCGACCGCACCACCGAAGCCTGGCTCACCCGCTGGATCGCCCAACC
>JAKMEV010000216.1:0-6145 GCA_022425785.1 Akkermansiaceae bacterium
GCTTCCTCTCAGGCAGTGTCGGCTTTTGCGAAAATCATGCAAGCGAATGCGGGATTTCCTTTCGGACGACGGGGAGACTTTAGCGAGGTGGGGAGGAAGGGGTCAAGGGGAGAAAAGAGAACAAAAAACCCGCATGCCTCGCTCCTTGCGAGAACGATAGTCCAGCCATGAGCGATGACGATAAGAAAGACCCGAAGATGCCGGACCCCGATGAGTTTCGAAAAACCATTGAAGGGATGTTCGGGCAGATGGGTAAATCCGGGTTTACCTTTCCTGGAATGGAAGGGGATGTTTTTACCCGGGAGGAGGACGGAGATGCCACCGTTGAGGTAGAGGAGGATAATACGCTTTTTGAATTCGATTACCTACCCCGCGATATCAAGGCGCACCTCGATCGCTATGTCATCCGCCAGGACGAAGCGAAGAAGGCCCTGGCGATTGCGGTCTGCGATCACTACAATCATGCCAAGGCTCTCAAGTCGATGGGAGAGGATGGCGAGCGCCTGGAGCTCCAAAAGCAGAACGTCATGGTGGTCGGGCCGACCGGAGTAGGAAAGACCTACCTCGTGAAGCACATCGCCGAATTGATTGGTGTGCCTTTCGTGAAAGCGGATGCCACGAAGTTTTCCGAGACCGGTTACGTCGGAGGAGATGTCGATGATCTGGTCAGAGAGTTGGTGCAGAAAGCCGATGGCGATGTCTCGAAGGCGGAGTTTGGCATTATCTACATCGACGAAATCGACAAGCTCGCGTCGAGTGGAGGCATGATTGGTCGAGATGTCAGCGGACGTGGAGTGCAGACCACTCTCTTGAAGTTGATGGAAGAGACCGAAGTGCCGGTGCGCAACCCCAGTGACATGCGCGGGCAGATGATGTCGATGATGGACATGCAGAGTGGCAAGAAGGGGAAAGAGAATATCAATACTCGTCATATTTTGTTCATCGTGAGCGGAGCATTTTCCGGACTGGAAAAGATCGTGCGTAAGCGGAGTCAGGCCTCGCAAATTGGATTCTCTGCCGAGCAATCCGAGCCAGCGATGGACAAGGAATTGTTCAAGCACGTCACGACACAGGATTATATCGACTTTGGTTTCGAAGCGGAATTCATCGGAAGGATTCCAGTGCGCGTCGTTTGCGAACATCTCGAAGCGCAGGATCTCGAAGCGATCTTGAAATACTCCGAGGGAAGTTTGCTGCGCCAGTATGAACGCGAATTCGAAGCCTATGGCATCGATGTGCAATTCAAAGACGAAGGCATCGCCCGCATCGCGGAGATGGCAGCCGACGAGAAGACGGGAGCCCGTGGTTTGATGACGGTGGGCGAGCGGATCTTGCGTGACTTTAAATACGAGCTGCCGGGGACCTCGGTGAGCGAATTGATTGTCGATGGTGATCTGATCGACAAGCGGGAAGAGCATCTCGATAAATTCCGCCTTTTGGGGCAGGATTTGGTCGTTGAGAAGGCGCGCCAGGAAGTGAATGCCTTCATTCGTGAGTTTAAAGACAAGCACGGCGTGGTGGTGAAGCTGGAGGATGATGCGGTTGCGTTGCTGGTGAAAACGGCAGGGGAGCAGGCCCGAAGCGTCTTCCAAGTCGCACGGCAGATCTTCCGCGATTATCAATTTGGGCTGAAGTTGATTCAGAAGAATACCAACCAGAAGGAATTCGTGCTCACTGAAGCCGCGGTCGCAGACCCGGACAAATTCCTCAGCGAGCTGGTGGTGCAATCCTACAAAGACGCTTGATTCTATGTCCTTTTCGAAACAGTTTAGATTTGTTAAGGAACTTCTCACGTCATGTCCCACCGCCCTCGCCCAGCCGGCCACGTTGCCGGGCCACTCATTATCCTGAGCTTTGTTGCTCTGGGGTTGGGGTTTGCGACGGAGAAGATGGGCATCTTTGATGGCGCGAACGAGGCCCTGCGCGGAGTTTGGAGTGAACGGAGTTTGGTGATCGAGTCCGAGACGGGATTACCTGGAACGGTGGGGATTTTGCTGACGGCCTTTGCGGTCTTTGGCGTAGTTTTTGCGATTCTGGGAACGCCAGGTGAGGGGCGTCGGGCGATTCTTGGAATGTCGGCGGTGTTTTTGTCGGTCGCTCTGCTTCCCTGCTTTGCGGTTTGGGGAATTTTTTGGAAACCCTTCGGGATGATTCTCGGAGTGATATGGGGATGGATGTCGGCGGCGATTTATGCGCACAACCATGTCATGCCGTGCGAGATTTCTTTGAGTGTGGCGGTTGAGAATGTCGTCATTCCCATGAATAGCGATCACGCTGCTGAATCGAGTTCACACGTTGATGGCTAGAATTGAATACCCCGCCGAAGTGCGCGCTCTGGTGAGTGAGTTAAAGCGGCTCCCCGGAGTCGGTCCGCGGAGCGCGGAGAGGATAGCGGTGTTTCTTTTGCAGAGCCCGAAGGCGTCGCCGCGAGAGTTATCGGGGGCCTTGCAGCAATGTGCCGGGATTGTGAGGGCCTGTCCGACCTGCGGATTTTTCACCGGTGAATCCGGATGTGCCGTTTGCAGTGAACAGGGGCGTGATACTGCGGTGCTTTGTGTGGTGGAGCAGCCGACCGATGTTCTTCCCATCGAACGCTCGGGGGTGTTTCGCGGCTTGTATCATTGCTTGGGCGGGCGTTTGTCTCCGCTCGATGGGGTGAGGCCGGAGGATTTGCGGATTGGTGAGTTGGTTCGCCGGGTTCGCGATACGCCGGGAGCGGAAGTGATTCTTGCGACGAGTTCGGATGTCGAGGGTGAAGCGACGTCGAATTACCTCTCTGATGTGCTCTCGAGTTGTGATTGTTCCATAACGAGGTTGGCGCAAGGTCTGCCGGCTGGCGGAGGATTGGAGTTTGCCGATGAGCTAACGCTTTCCAGGGCGTTTGAGGGGCGGCGTTGAATGCTTGTGCTTCTGCGCCAAGAGTGAAACCTTCGGCTACTATTTTTTCCTGCCGAAAAATCGCGGGTGACTTCCTGCGGCTTTTTTTGCAGAAGTGGGTCTCATGAAAGCTTTGCTCTCCCTCTCCTTGTCCGCATCAATGGCAAACGGACAGTATTACGAGACCGAGGCCATTCCCTTGCCGGAGGGTAAGATGATCGAGGTGGGTGTGATTGCGCTTCTTCCTGAAAAGAAGATCGCGATCTCCGGTCGCGGAGGTGCGGTTTGGATCGGAAGCGGATGCTACGATGATGACCTCTCGAAGGTGAGCTGGACGCTCTTTGCGAGTGGATTGGGTGAGCCATCGGGTCTGTTTTGGCGGGATGAAGCGCTATGGGTTCAGCAACAATCCGGATTGGTTCTCTTAAAAGATCTCAATGGCGACGGGAAAGCAAATGACATTGAGAAGCGCGCCGATACTGGAGATATTCCCGGGGAACCTCAAAATCAATTTATTGGATCGGATCCGGATGCTCATGGAGATTGTTGGGCGGTGATTGGGATGAATGGTCCGGTCGGGGGTGGCAACTGGCCTGGCTGGGCGGTAAGGATGAGTAAGAAAGGGGAAATATTCCCCGAGATTCCGGGGATTGGTTCTCCGGGTGGGATTGGTTACAATGCAGTGGGTGATCTTTTCTATACCGAAAGGCGGGGGCTTTGGAATGGCTCGGCGTCATTGAAGTGGCTCAAGCCCGGAGGATTTATGGGCAGCCCGGTGGGGAGTGTTTCGGCAAAGTTGGCGGGACAGCCTGAGCCGCCGAACCCCAAGAACGGGTCGCGAATTCAGATCGAGCGGGAAAAGGATCCGCGCATTACGCCGCCGGCAGTGGTCTTGCCGCATGCGAGGGTCGGGCAATCGCCGACGGCGGTGATTGCCGATTTGTCCGGTGGGAAATTCGGTCCCTTCGAGCGACAGGTGTTTGTCGGAGAGCAAATGAATTCACAGGTGCAGCGGGTTGATTTGGAAATGGTGAATGGCCTTTACCAGGGAGCGGTCTTTCCTTTTCTCGATGGCTTTGAATCGAGTGTTGTTCCGATTCGGATGGCTAAAGATGGCACGCTATTTGTTGGTGGGGTTGGTCGTGGAGCGGGAGGGAAGTCCGCCTTTCTGGAGCGGACAAGATGGAACGGGAAAGTTCCGTTTGAGGTCAAGACGATGCGAGCAACTCCGACAGGCTTTGTTCTTAACTTCACGGAGAATGTCGATCCCAAGACGGCGGGGAATCCTGGCAGCTATGTCATGGAAGCCTGGACGTATATTTATCAAAAGAGCTACGGTAGTCCGGAAGTCGATCAGGCGACGCCGAAGATCGCGGGTGCCAAGGTCAGCGAGGATGGACTGAGTGTCGAGCTCACCGTGACCGGCCGAGTTCAAGGACATGTGCATCACCTGAATTCCAAAGACGTGACGTCCGCCAAAGGTGCCAAGCTTTGGCATGCTGATGTCTATTACACCCTCAACGAAGTTCCGCTGTTTCGAAGAGTAGAGAAGCGTTAGAGGCCGCTTTCATCCTTGTGGTTGCGGCGATGACGCCGTTACACAGGCCTGATCCGAACCGGGCAGACTTTGAGTTCTGCGGTTTGTGTCACGGGGTCGTAGCCTGAACCCGTCAGGATGTTGACGTTGGTTTCAGCGAAGCTGAAGGAGGTGAAGACGGTGCCGCGTGGGGATCTCGTGGTCGCTTCGACTTTGAGCTCGATCTCGCCGCGGCGGCTGGCCATTTTAATCAGCGACCCGTCGGCGATGTCCCAGGCTGCAAGGTCGTCGGGGTGGACTTCGAGGGTTTCCTCGGAGAGGAGATAGTCGATGCCACTGGCGCGTCCGGTTTGGGTTCGCGTGTGGTAGGCTTGCAGACGACGACCGGTGGTGAGCCAGACGGGGTAGTCGTCGTCGATCACTTCGGCGGGATCGCGGTAGCCGATGATTTTGAAGAGGCCGGGCTTGCCGTCTTTGAATTCTTCCTGGTGAAGAATGGGAGTGCCGGGGTGGCCTTCTTCGGGGACGGGCCATTGGTAGTTGCCGTCGCCGATGTTGTCCCAGTTGAGGCCCTTGTAAATCGGGCTGAGGGAGCAGAGTTCGTTGAAGACGTCTTTGGCCGATTCAAATTCGAAGCCGGGGATGCCGAGTTCTTTGGCGATGCCTGAGATGATCCACCAATCTGGCTTGGATTCCCCGTGAGAAGGCACGGCGGCGCGAAGTCGTTGGACGCGGCGCTCGGTATTGGCTTGCACACCATCGGTTTCGCCCCAGGCGGAAGCGGGGAGGACGATGTCGGCCATTTGCGCGGTTTCGGTAAGGAAGATGTCAATGACGACGAGGTGATCGAGAGCCTTGAGGGCTTTTTCGCAATGATTCTTGTCGGGGTCGGTGACGAGAGTGTTTTCGCCATCGATGATCATGGCGTGAATACCGTTTTTTTCCTGCCCGCACATATTGAGAGCGGTGACTTTGGTCATCGAGTTCCCAAGGTCGAGATCGGGCTGCTGGTAGGCTTCTTTGAACTTTTCCTGAAATTCGGGATTTACGATTGGTTGGAAGCCGGGGTAGTTGGCGGGGACCGCTCCGCAGTCGCCGGCTCCCTGGATATTATTCTGCCCCCGCATCGGGTTGATGCCGGTGCCTTCCTTTCCGAGGTTACCGGTGAGGAGGGCGAGGTTGCAGAGGGACTGGACGTTGTCGACGCCACAGATGTGCTCGGTAATGCCCAGAGTGTAGTAGATGGCGCCGAGTTTGGCTTTTCCGTACCAGAGGGCGGCTTGCTCGATATCGGCGGCGGGGACTTCGCAGATCCCGGAAGCCCAATCGGGAGTGAATTCCTTTAGGTGGTTTTCGAAGGCTTCGTATTCAGCGCAGCGATCGGCGATGAATTCCTGGTCGGTGAGTCCTTCGCGCACAATGACGTGAGCCATGGCGAGGAGGAGGGCGACGTCTGACCCAACGCGGATGGGGAGATGAAGGTGGGCAAGCTCGGCAAGACGGGTTTTACGGGGGTCGGCGACGACGAGTTTTGCTCCTTTAGTGAGAGCTTTCTTGAGGCCGGTCGCGGCAACGGGGTGGCACTCGGTCATGTTGGTGCCGATGGCAAAGATTGTATCGGGCTTGTCCATGTCCTTGAGAGGGTTGGACATTGCGCCTCTTCCGATTTGGGCCGCCAGACCGGCGACGGTGGGAGCGTGTCAGGCTCGACTACAGTTGTCTATGTGATGC
>JAKMEV010000220.1:0-10249 GCA_022425785.1 Akkermansiaceae bacterium
GGAATTGTCTGGGAAAGGATCCAGGTGGGCGATGGCGTGTGGAAGTCGAGAGATCCCAGGATGGAGAGAGAACTGCGCAAGACATGGAAATGCGGACGCTTGACCGAGAAGGGCGAGGAGTTGGCGATTCGGGTGACGGGTGCGGTCGATCAGTCTTTGGTCCTGGAGTGTCGGGGCAAGCGGGTGGAGAGTTATGTGCATCTGATGCAGGCGGAGAAGCGCCCGCTGACCACGGAGGTTTTGGCAGCGCAATTGGGGCGTTTGGGTGGAACGGAATTTCAGCTCGGGGAGGTGATCAATGGATTGGAAGGAGAGGTGATGATTCCCTTGGGCGAATTGAACCGGGTGAGGCGGCTTTTGGTGGAGCAACTGAAAGGGGAACCTGAGGTGAAGGATGGAAATATAGCACTCGCGGGATTGATGCCGTCGAAGGGACAATACGAGACTTCACCGCTGGAACTTCGGGTGATGTGTCGTTCACTGAAGCAGGTCGAGGGATGTGCCAATGCGGGGGCGAAATTCGTCTATTGTGACTTTGAGGACCTGCGTCAGTATCGGGAAGCGGTGGCGATGGCTCGGGAGACGGGAATGACGATCTTTCTGGCAACTCCTAGGATTCAAAAGCCGACCGAGGTGGGATATTTTAAAGTGGTGGAGAAGGCGAAGCCCGATGGGGTACTCGTTCGCAACCTCGGAGGAGTGCAGTATTTTAAAGACCGGGGGATTCGCCGCATTGCGGACTTTTCGCTCAATGTGGCCAATCCCGTGACAGCTCGTTTGTTGATGGAAGAAGGACGCTTTGAAAATCTCACCGTTTCGTATGATCTCAATGAAGGACAGGTAAGCGACCTGTTAGAGATGGCTCCGCCTGAGTGGTTTGAGTTGACGATGCATCAACACATGCCGATGTTTCATATGGAGCATTGTGTTTTTTGCACTTTTATGAGTGAGGGAACGAGTGTGAAAGATTGTGGGAAACCCTGTGAGAAATACGAGGTGCATTTGCGTGATCGGGTGGGGCAGCTTCACGTTCTTAAGGCAGATGTGGGCTGTCGTAATACGCTTTTTAATGGACGTGCCCAGACGGGAGTGGGGAGTGTTGATGAGTTTTTAACGCGGGGCTTGGGACGCTTTCGAATCGAGTTGCTGGAGGAAGGTGTGAAAAGGACCGAGCGATTGGTTGGTTTGTATCAACGTTTTCTTGAGGGTGGCGTCACCGCACAAGATTTGGTGCGGCAGTTGGGCGCGCTGGAGCGGTTGGGAGTGACCAAGGGAACTCTGGAGCGCCGCCGCGAAGAGGTGCACCGTTAGATGCCGAGTGACTTCAGCCAATCGAGACAGGAGGTATGGTCGTTAAAGTCGTATTGCCAGCATAGGAACCCGAAGGCTTTGCCGGTAGCGATGTTCTCGGGGAGGTCATCGAGGTAGGCGGTCTCGACGGGGATCAGATCGTAGGTCTCGACGGCTTTTTGGTAGAAGTCATCGTGGGGCTTGATGGCTCCGACTTCCTGAGAGAAATGGTGATGCGGGAAATGTTGGAAGACTTCGTATTTCTCTAAAAAGAAAGTGCTGTGGAGCGCGTTGGTATTCGAGAAGAGGATGAGGCGGTGTCCGTCGGTTCGGAGCTTTTCTACGACTTCCCACATGGGGTCGTTGGGAGAGAAGATGTCCTGCCAGGCTTCGGTGTAATCTTGCGGGCTGAGGTTGCTCTTTAAGATTTTGAGTGATTTGGTGACGAATTCATCGTCAGAAATTTGTCCGGTTTCGTAGGGGTCTTTGAGAATACCGAGCTCATCAGGGAGGGGTGTGTTGGCGTCACCGAGGACTTTGGCGCGGTATTTCTCAAAATGAAGTTTTAGGAGGACGTTTCCGATATCGAAAAGAAAGGTCATGAATCGGGGAGCTTGGATTCAATGAATTTCGCGGCGTTGGCGGCGGAGTCCGGGATGGCGTTAGCGAGGAGGTTGGCTTTCTGCTGCCGCCAGAGTGCTCCTTTGTCGCTTAGGAGTCTGCCAATGGCATCGCTGATTTTTTGCGGGTCGGTTGCGGGTCGCCCGACCTCGAGGCGTTCGAGGAGTTCGATGTTACCTTCTTCCTGACCGGGCACAATATGATGTATTAACATGGGGCATTGCGCGGCGAGGGCCTCGTGGACGGTAGCTCCGCCTGCTTTCCCTACCACGAGGTGGTGGGAGCAAAGAAGGTCGGGAACTTTTTTGGTCCAACCTTTGAGCGTTACGCGGTGCGGGTATTCCTGTTTGATCTCGTGAGCTTTGCGATAGAGACGGCGGACATTGTGACCCAGAACCACAGTGATATGGGTGTCATGTTCGAGAACAGACCGCATGATTTTTCGGACATGAGGTGAGCGAGAGGTGGGGAAATAGAGAACTTTGAAGGGAGAGATGTGCGCATCCGAGGTGAGTTTGGGAAGTTCAGCAAAGCGGGTGCTGACGGGGAATCCGGTGATGGTGATTCTTTCCGCTTCGATCTTTTGGGTGATGAGTGACTCGCGGGTGTGGTTGTCGGTGACTAGGAGGTGATCCGAAGGTGAGCGCGTCCAGGCCGCATTGATTTCAATCGAGTCAGTAATGATAGTGACGATGGGGACTTTTTTTCGACTCTCGAAGAGTCGTTCGAGAATGTATGGGTAGACGGGGTAGGTGCAAACGATGAGGTCGGGGAGGAATTCGTCGAGAAGTGTGCCCAGCGCGTCTTCGGTTGGTTTGAGTAAAGGGAGTGGTTTGGTGAAATCTTGCCGGTCAGTAGATCGGTAAATCAGGGCCCAGAGCCATGGGGTGTAGGTGGTGACCTCACGGTAGATTTTGCAAAGAAAGCGATTGGTCCTGGGGCTACCCAGATCGCATGGGTCGGCGATACGGACTTCGTTGCGAGGGGACAGAGCCTGGGCCAGATGGTGGGCGGCGGTGTTGTGGCCGTCGCCGAAGCTAGCCGAAAGAATGAGAATGCGTGCTTTGTCCACGTTGCGTAGGAAAGTGAAGGTAGCGACGCTCAGGCATTGCGTCGATGCTCATTTCGGGTTAGGGTAACTAAGAAAATATGCCCGCCAATAAGGATACTGGAAGTGAATTTGATGGAATTCGTGTTGTAGAAGATTCCGAGGAGGAGGATGTTGTCCGACTGGACGTTCCGGAGGCTGGGACTTTGACGGTTAAGGAAGGGCGTAAGGAGGAGATGGCAATGCCCAATATGATGGGCGATACTGGTGTGGATGAGGTTCCGAAGACCCTCGGTCCCGAGAGCGAATGGCTTGTCACAGCGGAGGCCAAGGAGGTGACGAGTGTGCCGATGGGCTGGTTTGTTCTTTTGTTCGCGGTGTTAGGAGGCGTTTTGATGTGGGCTTTTTCTCAGGGGATAGGAGAGGGGGATGGGGCAGTGGATGCCGGAGCATTGCCAAAGTTCATGATCGACCAGGAGGCCTACGATCAACTCGGCCAGACCCTTTTCCGAGATAGTGAAGCAAAGTTGATGGAGGAAGCGGCCCGGGATTATGGTGAAATGGAAGAAATTTTGCGGGGCTTTCTTTCGGCAAAGACGGTTGAAGAACGTCTGAAGTATGTGCGGCACCCAAATCGGGTGAAACCCTTGATGTTGGATCATTACAGACGATTCCCGATACAATCCTATCAATACAAGGAAGTAAGCGAGTACACCATTGTTCCTCTGAAGAAGAGGCCATTTATAGCCTTGGACGTCCGTGTGGCTGAAGGGGAAAATCTCCCAACCCTGCTCGAAGATGTCGAAAAAGGGTATCTAGTGGACTGGGAGTCATTTGTCAGCTACCAGCCAATCACATTTGAAGATTATTTAAAGAAGCGGCCGACTGTTCCCATTGATTTGAGGGTTTACGGTAGCTTTGATGATTTCTACGCCTATGAATTTCTGGAAGAGGACGGTTATCTCTGTGTTCGGATGACGGCCAAGCATACCGATAAGGTCATTTTTGGATATGTGAAGGAGGGGACTACCTTAGCGAGTGAGATGAAAAAGTATTTAGAGGCACCTGTTGGAAGGTCGAAAACCCAGCCCTTCATTCTCCGCGTAAGATTCCTGCCTGAAAGTAAGGCTCCCCGATCAGTGGTGATTGATAAGATTGTGGCAACTTTTTGGGCCTATCCCACGAATCCGAATGAGGAATAGGAACTCAGGGAATCAGATGGTTTTCCAGAGTGTGGGTTTACTTATGAACTTAAATATGCTTCGCTTTGACGTTCCTGCAATCGGGGTATTGGATTTCCCACAGATAAGATTTATGAGAGTTACTCAAACTACCAAGGTGCTGGCTTTTTTGACGCTATTTGGAGCTATGCTGGGACAGGCTTTTTCCCAGGGGAAAGCTCCCGATTTACTGACGGCATATCTTCCGGCAGACAAGGTAGTGAAGGGGAATATCATTGCCGTTCTGCCTCCTGAGGGAATCAAGGAATACGTCGATAAAGTCAAGGTTGCTTCGGAAGCGAATCCGGAATGGTATGCTGATTTTGCGGGTAATGCCAAGCCGGGAGTCCCTTTACCGTTTCACGAGAATTTGGGGTTGACCAAGGAGGAATATCAGAAATACCGCCAACTCTGGAGTGAGCGAACGCATAAGATTATTCAGCCCATTGAGCTTCGATTGGAAGCCTTGGGGGGGAGTTGGATGGTTCGCTTTGCAGCCAAGGATGTCGATCTGACCTTGCTTCGCTACAATGCCAGGGATGATGTCTTTGATGGTGTTGGAGGAAAGATGGGGCGTATCGAAGATATCGAAGCCGATCCGGAAACAATCCTTGGGGCCTGGACCGGTCAGGAGTGGAAGTTTCAGAAAGAAAATCTTCTCGGCCGCACTAAGGAAAACTTTGCGATTGGAAAAGAAAAGGACGGAAAACATGGCCTCATCATTTACCGCTTGCAGAATACTAACCGGAAGGGGGAATTCCTCGCTTATGAAAACCTTCTGATTCGATTTCCCATCGAAGCGGCTAAATAGAAAACTTTCGGGGTGAAGCCGAACAGGCCGAGACGAAGACGCTGGCGGATTGTCCGACGGTTGGTGCTCGTAGTATTGGTTGGGCTGATTGCTTTTTGGGGAACGTTCAATCTCTTTTTCTCGGCCTCATGGGGGGCGGATTTGATTGCGGGGCGAATTGAAAAACGTCTTGGATTGCCATGTGATCTTGAGAGTGTGACCTGGACGCCGTGGGGAGGAGTGATGGTAAGAGACTTCGTGGTGAAGCCCGGCGATGATTCAGGAATTCTCGAGGAGATTCTGCGGGTCGATACCGTGAGGGTTGATCTCTCATGGGTCTCCTTAGTTCAGAGCAAGAAGAGGTTCGAGCGGCTTGAGATTTCGGGGGTGACGGGAGAGATCTCGATTGAGTTGTTGAAGGTTCTCGTAAAAAAGAACCTCGTTTCGGAGACCCAGCAACGCGGGTCGGAAGAAAATACCCTTGGGGACTCTCCGAATACTTCACCGTCTGGGACAACGCCTCAAAAAGAAAACAAGGAGGGTGAGGTGATCAGCAAGAAGGGAGAGCCGAGAGAATCTCCCGATTTTCAGGCCAGCCCCGTGGATGATTTTGAAGGGGTGATTGTATTTGAGGATGTCAACTTGGCGCTCACTTCGCTCGAGCATCCGGCGCTTTCCATAGCGGTGGAAGATTTGGAAGGAGAGCTTCCAGTTTGGGGTGCGGAGCGGGAAGGGCACGTGGGGTTTGCTGCCCTGCATGCAGGAGGGGAGATGGTGAATGGGGAAGAAATCATTCCCGTGAAGTGGAAAGGGCAGTTCATTCGGATCGATGAGCATGAGCTCAAGGTGATTGGATTGAATTTTAATATGAATTTTGCGATTCGAATTTCGCAAGGCCTCCCGATTGGACTTCGGGTGGTGGCACCAAATCAGGATGTTGATTTTCCCCCGATCTTCGGAGAAGAGAAGAGTCCGGTTGGTATTAAACACTTTTCTTTTAGAGGCGGGATTCAGGGATATCTCATGATGCCACAGAGTTTTTCCGGGTATGGGAATGCCGGATTTGAGGGGATGGAAATTTATGATGATCGGGATGCCAGTGTGATTGAGTTTTATCGTGGTTACGGTGAAGCCCGTGTGAATCGAGCCGGCTTGGTTATTCCAGACGCCCGGATGATTGGTGATGAAGAGGCGATTTTGCTCAATGGGTTTGTCACCAGCGATGGCGAAGCCGCCGCGACCGTGCGGGTGGTGGGTAGTCCGGAACGGGCGGAGGTTTATGAGCAGCGTGTTCATCGAGCGAATGAAGAATGGACTCTCGATTTCGAACCTCTGGTGACAGAGGATCGACTTTATCGGGATCTTCGTATGGAATCATCCGAGGAAGGAATGATTGTGAACCTGGGAGAGAAGCGAACGTCTGCTTTGCTCTTTCCTGCATTGAAAGCTATTCTGACCGGGAAGCATCCTTCTGCCAATTTACTTCAATGAGAATTATTTCAGGAACTGCCAAAGGACGCGCTCTCAAAGTCCCCCGTGAGGTGGCTCGTCCGACCACGGACCGGGTGCGGGAGTCATTGTTTGGGATCTTACATACGGTGATTGGGGATAGCCGGGTGCTTGATTTGTTTGCGGGCTCGGGGGCGCTTGGTATGGAGGCATTAAGCCGGGGCGCGATGTCTTGCACCTTTGTCGATCAAAATCGAGGGGCGGTTCGCGCGATCGAGGGAAATCTGAAAAAGACGGGGCTGACCGGAGGCAAAGTAGTCTTGCGTGAGGTATTGGCATACTTAAAAGGTGATCGAGCCACCTATGATTTGATTTTTGCCGATCCTCCTTATGCGGACGGAGTCAGTGACCTCGCGGCGGATTTGATTGCGCTGGATGGATGGGGGCGGTGGTTGTCGGAAGATGGATTCTTGGTGGTGGAGCGAGAGGCTGCCGGAGAGCTGCCGGTCTGCGACCTCGAATTGGTGCAGCAGCGTGATTATGGTCGCAGCCGTATCACAATCTATCGTCGAAAATCCTGATCATGCGCACGTTGATTCTTCTATTTTGGAATACGATTTATCCGATCGTCGTTGTCTTGGCGTCGCCGTTTTGGTTGCTGAAAATGTGGCGGCGTGGCGGCTGGGGAAGTGGCTTGCTAGAGCGGCTTGGGAGATATGATTGCGAAGCGGAGATGGAGAAATGCGGTGGCGTTTATATTCATGCGGTGAGTGTGGGAGAGGTTTTGTTGGCGCTGAAGTTCATCAAGAAGTGGCAGACGCAGACCAAGGAGCATTTTGTTTTGGTCCCAACCACGGCAACGGGCATGGCGGTGGCTCGGGAAAACGCGGGGTCCGGAGTGCGAGTGATCTATGCTCCTCTTGATTTTCCATTCCTCATTAAGCGGGTCATGGAGCGCTTTGAGCCGCGGGTGCTCATCATGGTGGAGTCGGAGTTGTGGCCAAATTTGATTTACCAGACGTATCGGAAGGGGATTCCTCTCGGTCTGATGAATGCCCGGCTATCGCCGCGATCCGGTCGCCGGTTGGGTAAGTTTAAGTCGGTGGTGAAGCCATTTCTTTCGCTTCTGGATCATGTGGGTGTTCCTGAGAAGGAAGACTTGGCTCGATGGCAGGAAATTGGAGTTCGCTCCGAAGCCACGGTGTTAACGGGAAATGTGAAGTTCGATTCCCAAGGTGCGGTGCGACCTCAAAAACGTGATGAATTTGGAGCGATGCTCGCTCAATTTCCTGAAGGTCCCATTGCAATGGCGGTGTCGACGTTCGCGGGAGAGGAGGAATATTTGGCTAAAGTTTTTGAAGAGGTTGGTGCGCAAGCGGTGATTGTTCCCCGACATGCCGAACGGAGGGAAGAGGTGAGGGCAGCCTTGGATGGTAAGATGGTATTACGGAGCCGGTTTGAGATTCCGTCAGGTGACGAAGTCTTCGTGATCGATAGTACTGGTGAGCTACGCGATTGGACGGCTCATGCCGATGTTGTCGTGATTGGGAAAAGCTTTTTCGAGAAAGGCGGGCAGAATCCCAGCGAGGCAATTTTAGCCGGGGTTCCGGTGATTTGCGGTCCACACATGGCGAATTTCGAACCTTTGGTGAGTGAGTTGAAAGCTGCCGGGGGGATCCGGATGGTTGAAAATGAGGAGGAGTTGAAAGAGGCTCTCGTCGAATTGCTGGAGGATTCGACGAAACAAACGAAGGCGGCTCTGGAAGTAATTTCAAAACACGACGGGGCAATGATGGAAACGATTGAATTATTTTCGGAAAATCGAGAGCTTTGAGCGTTAAACTGAGGATTTTCGGGATTTTTGGGCGGAGTTTTTAGATTGGAGGGGGCAGGTGGGCAAGATAGCCTGTGAGAGCGCCGAGGGCGTTTTATTGGATTTTCTTATCTCGTGAATATTGCCGTTTTACTTCGTTCCCTCGGGATGGTGGTTCTCCTCTTGGGAGCCGCGATGGTGTTTTCCGTGCTGCTGGCATGGATCATCCCGACGGGGGAAAGACACAATACCGGTTTGGATTTGAAGGGGTGGGCCTTGTGTCTGGGGATTGCCGTTTCTGTGGGCGGCGGACTTTGGGGAACGGGAAAGTATTTGGGGAAGCGTTCCAGTAGACCCGATACCATGCGCCGCCGCGAGGCGATGGCCTTGGTCGGGAGTGGATGGTTCGTTTGTGGGTTGATGGCGGCCTTGCCTTATTGTCTTTGCGATCCTCATGAGACTCTCCCGAATGCTTTGTTTGAAGCGGTATCGGGATTAACCACCACGGGGGCGACGATCTTTTCGAATCTCGAGAATCTGCCTAAATCAATATTGATGTGGCGCTCGGTGACGCAGTGGGTTGGGGGAATGGGGATTCTAGCGATGTTTGTGGTGGTTCTCTCGGGGATGACTTCGAGCAGTAAGACCTTGATTGGAGCAGAGTCGTCGTTGGCGAACTCGGATATCTCGAGTCTTCGCCAGACGATGCGGCGACTTTGGGCGTTGTATGTCGTGCTGACATTGGTTTGTGGTGCCGGGCTCTACTTTCTGGGTCTGACGCCATTTCAGGCGATCAACTATTCATTGACGGCGGTTTCCACGGGAGGATTTGGAACGGAGAGCGACAGTGTGGGGAGCATCTTTACGGTATGGAGTAAAAGCTGGCTGATCATTTTTATGATCATTGGGGCGATCAGTTTCCCGTTCTATCTCGTGCTGATGAGGGGGCGTTTCAATGATCTAAGGAAGCGCTTTGAAGAGGTCTGGTGGTTCCTGGCGATGATTAGTTTTTTCTGTGTGGTGATGTTGCTCCAGAAATTGGGGGGCGGGAGCGATGTTGCTGCAATTGATTTGGTGTTTAATATCGTGTCGATTGGGACGTGCACCGGATATGTCAGTGACGACTACGATCACTGGAGTCGGATGGGAGTTGGGATCATGTTGTTTTTGATGATGATCGGTGGGTGTTCGGGGTCGACCTCGGGGGGGCTGAAAGTGAGCCGGATTATTTTGTGGTTTCGCTTTATGGCTTCGGGGCTCGTGCGGTCATTTCGCCCCCAGGCGGTGAGTCCGGTGAAGTTGAATGGCCGGCAGGTGCCCGATGAAGCCCAGAGTCAGCTTTTCCTGGTGCTGACGCTGTTTGGTTTCTTTGGGATCACTGGAACAATGGCTTTTCAAATGTTCGACCCAGGTCATTCCCTGATGGGGGCGGTTTCGGGGATCATTTCCTGCCTCGGAAATATCGGGCCGGCCTTTGAAGAGATGGGGCCGACAGAGAGTGTTCACGACATCAGTTCACCGAGTAAGATTCTCTTTGTCTGCCTGATGATCTTGGGCCGACTTGAATACGTGGCCTTGCTGGTAATCTTCGTGCCGAAGCTTTGGAAGCGTTACTAAAGGATGTTCTGCACGAATTCTTCGCGTTGGAAGCGTGAGAACTGATCGGGCTCTTCTCCGGTGCCGATGAAGCGGGGAGGAATGTTGAGTTCCTTTTGAATCGCAGCCGCGACCCCTCCTTTTCCGGAGCCGTCCAGCTTGGTGATGACGAGCCCATCGAGAGGAACCGCTTTTTGGAATTCGCGAGCTTGGTTGAGGGCGTTGCCTCCGGTGGTGGCATCGACGACGATGAAGGTTTCGTGGGGTGCGGTCTCGTCCTGCTTGCTGATGGTGCGTTTGATCTTGGAAAGCTCGTCCATCAAGTTGTTGCGGGTGTGGAGACGCCCGGCGGTGTCGCAGAGGAGGAAATCGTAGTTCTCGTTGATGGCGCGTTGGTGGGCTTGGTAGCAGACCGAGGAAGG
>JAKMEV010000223.1:0-9537 GCA_022425785.1 Akkermansiaceae bacterium
TGAGACTCAAGACGTCGCGGAAAATCATCCGGAGATCGTCGCTAAGTTATCAACAGAATGGAATCGTTTCGCCGATCGTGCCAAAGTAAAACCATTCCCGGAAACCCGGAATGGACCTTGAACGCACCAACCTTTTCCCGAAAAAGCCGAAGAGTAGGGGCCAATTTTCTGATTACGTAAACTTAGTTATTGGGTGTATCCTGCGCAATTGATCCAATGAAGACAACCGTATTGCTTATTTTATCCCAACTCGGCATCACTCTTTTGCTATCGAGTGTCGCCGCCGCCGATTTCGATCCTCGTCCGGCGGCCAGAAAAATTGACTCCTTTCTCAACGCCCATCTCAAGAGCAAGAAACTCGCTCCAAATCCGACAATCTCCGACGAGAAAATTCTCCGCAGAACTTATCTGGCGATCATCGGGCGGGTTCCGACAATCGAAGAAGCTGACCAGTTTCTTGAAGCAACGGATCCTGAAAAGCACTCTCATCTCATCCAGCAGTTGCTGGACAACGACGCAGGCTACACCGCGCATCACTACCAGTTCTGGGCCGACCTTCTGCGAGTTCAGGAAGGGGTGCACTGGACTATCGAATACAAAGAGTGGATCAAGAAACAGATTGCAGAGAACACACCCTACGATAACATGGTGGAGCAACTTGTCTCCGGACATGGTCTCGTTTTCGACAACCCAGCCGCAGGCTACTACATCCGGGACACCGGAATGCCGCTCGACAACATGTCGAACACCGTTCGCACCTTCCTCGGGACGCGACTTGAGTGCGCCCAATGTCACGACCATCCTTTCGACACTTGGACGCAAATGGACTTTTTTAAGATGGCCGCGTTTACCCATGGATATGATCATCGCGGGGGCAATCCTCATCGCTCCGGAATCCACCAGGCTCTGAGAGCGGAAGAAAGGGCCGCCTACCTCGACACTGTCGGAGTGAATGGCTTTCCTTCATTGGATGATGGAGACGACATCGACACCTTCCTCTCGAAACCCTCCTCTAAAAAATTCCTAGAGCGCAGTAACCTCACGGAGGCTAGATTTCGGGAACTTGCCCTGCAAGGGATCGCTGCAAGAACGAAGGCCGAATCGAAAAATGAACCGGTCTATGATTCGATCGGAAAGCTCTACAACCAGACAACCTATCTGGAAGTCAGGCACCTCTCCGATACGGATCTCAAATTGCCTCATGACTATCAGTATGCCGACGCAGATCCTCATGACCTCGTCAAACCCGCGACCATGTTCGGAGCTGACATTGAGCCACCCACAGACCCATCGGAACGAAAAAAGGCCTACGCTAAATGGCTCACCTCTCCAGAAAACCCGCGATTTACCCGCGTCATCGTAAATCGACTCTGGAAGCGAACTTTTGGTTATGGCTTGTTCGAACCGGTCGACGACTTAAGCGAAATCTCCACCATCGATCAGCCGGACCTACTGACATACCTCGAAGAATTAATGCGCGAGGTAAATTACGATCTTCGCGCATTCCAGAACGTGCTCTTTCACACCGAACTCTTTCGGCGGGAAATGCATGGTGAGGATCACTTCCTCGGGACTCCTTTCCCTTTTACAGGACCGATGATGCAGCGAATGAGCGGTGAGCAAATCTGGGACTCAATCGCCACGCTCATCATTCCCGGTGTCGACAAGCATGCCCCAAATCGGAAAAAGACGCTTGATCGCATGGCCCGCATGAGGGCCACCTATCACAGTCTCAATGGCAGGCCAATCGAGGAGGTTCTCCCTCGCATGAAGAAGGTCGGTGAACTGCGCCGCAAGCTGTATGCCGAGCAAGCGCACTATGAGAAACGGATCACTGATGCCTACGACGCTGGCGATAACGACAAGGCTAAAGCGCTCACGGCTGAACTCAAAATGAAAGACCGCGAGTTCATTCGGCGAAGCCGAGAAATTGTGCTGGTGGATCTCGAAGGCGGACAGACTGTTCCCGCCGCCATAATGGCAGGGATGACTGCGGATCTTCCAGCGGATTCCTCGCCGCAGATCGTAAAAAGCAGGGCAAGGAAACCTCCGGAAGGATTGGACGCCTCGGAGCGAAAAGAGTGGATCGAGCGCGAGAAAAAAAACCTCCGGCACTTTAATGAGACCGCAAAAGGCATGGCCCGAGCCGTCGAACTGGAATCGCCAGCAAAGCGGGGACATTTCCTACGCGACTTTGGTCAATCCGATCGCGATATCATCGAAAACGCCTCCTCGAATGCCTCCGTACCCCAGGCGCTCTATCTTCTGAACAGTCCCTTGAGCATCGCAATCTCCAATCCCAACGCAGTTCTTGGTGCCCGACTGGAAGAGGCGGCATCCCCTGAGGAAAAAATCGAGACAATCTACCGGGCCATGCTGACACGAAAACCAACGCAGCAAGAAGTCGAGCGAATCCTAAGAAACTTCGACGCATACGGCGAAGAAACATTCGAAGATCTCGTCTGGGCTTTACTCAACTCTCGGCAGTTCCTCTTCATCCAATAACCCCTGCCCTTCTTCGCTATGAATAAATCCGATTTTAACCGACGCCGATTCCTCGAGATTGCTGCGGGAAGTTTCCTGGGTGTCAGCACCAATTCCCTTTTTGCCGCTGCGGGTGACAAGAGTCTGATTCCCCCTCGCGAAAAGCCTGCAAAACAATTGATCTATCTCTACATGGCCGGTGGCATGAGCCACATCGACACCTTCGACCTGAAGACCGGCCACGAGAATCAGGGATCGACCAAGGCGATCAATACAAATATCGACGGCATTCGCGTCTCAAGCCACCTGCCAAGTCTTGCGAAGCACGCCGACAAGCTCTGCGTCATCAACTCTCTCACCTCAACCACCGGCGACCATGAAAAGGGAAACTATTTCATGCACACCAGCTACCAACAGCGAGCCACTATTCGCCACCCTGGTCTCGGTGCGTGGAATCAAAAACTAAATGGGAAACTCAACCCAACGATGCCCGGTTCCGTCTTCATCGGAAAGGAAAGCCGCTTCCACGGGAGTGGCGGGTTCTTCGAGCCCGAGTTCGGTCCGCTCGCAATTTCCGACCCAAAGTCGGGACTCAAGCATGCCCATTCCTCCCTGCGCGGGGATCGGCTTCAACGACGGATCGACCTCGCCAAGGATCTCGATGTCGAGTTTCTCGAACGCTATCACTCCAAACCGATCAGGGCCTATGGCGACATGTATTCCGACGCGGTCCGCCTGATGGAAAGCCCTGACTTAGCAGCCTTCAGCATCAACAAGGAGGACAAGAAAACACGTCAGCGCTATGGCGACGATCCATTTGGCCAAGGTTGCCTCCTTGCGCGACGTCTGATCGAGAGCAATGTGCGCACGGTCGAAGTCAGCTTAAGCGGTTGGGACACTCATACGAATAATTTCACCTCGATGCCTCTCTTGTGCCAGACGATGGACCAGGCGATGGGAGCCTTGCTCGAGGATCTCGAAAGCAGCGGCAAGCTGGACGAAACCGTGGTGGTGCTGACTACCGAATTTGGGCGCACTCCGATCGTCAATCGCAACATTGGACGCGACCACTATCCCCAGGCCTTCACCAGTGTCATCGCGGGGGGCGGATTCAAAGGAGGCTACGTCTATGGTAAGACCTCCGAAGGAGCTGAAGAAGTGGTGGAAAAGCCGATCACGATTCCGGATTTCAATGCCACGATTGCCTACGCTCTCGGCATCCCTACCGACCAGGTCCTCTACAGCCCGAGCAAGCGTCCCTTTTCGGTGGCGCACAAGGGTCAACCCGTTCTCGATCTCTTTGCATGACTCGGACTCTGGCACTCGCGCTGCTAATTATCGGGACAGGGATGATCGGCGAAGCTGCTGAACGTCCCGCACAACCAAACATCGTCATCATGATGGCAGATGACATGGGACTAGGCGATACCAGCGCCTACCTCGGTAAGTCACTCGGACCGAATGCCAAACCCATCACAAGGACTTTGCGGACTCCGAATCTTGAAGACTTCGCGAAGCAGGGGGTCTTATTCACCGATGCCCATGCGCCGGCCTCGATGTGCAGTTCGACCCGATACTCCCTGCTCACCGGAAGATACGCTCATCGGGCATATTTAAAATACCAGGGATGGTTGCCGCACGGACCGAACACGCCCATGATTCATCGGGAATGCCCGACGCTTCCCGACATGTTACAGCGCAATGGCTATACCACCGCCGGGATCGGAAAATATCACGTCGGTATGACCTTCGATGACGGCTATGGCAAAGCTGCTGACGAGTATGATTTCGGTGATGTGGATTTCACCAAGCCCTTTCTCGATGGTCCGACCCATCACGGGTTCGACGAATATTTCGGGGTCACTGGCAACACCGAAGATCCCCTCGATCTTGAGCCGAGAATCTATTTTCGAAACGATCGATGGACCTTCACCGACCGTTCCAAAATGCAGCGAATAGGATTGAAAAGCCGGGAAGGACGGGTCCTTGCTGCTCCGGACTGGGACCTCTCGAAACTTGGACCCGACTACTTGCGAGAGGTGCTGGCATTCATCGACCGGCAGTCCATGGCACCGAACCCCTTCTTTCTCTATTACGTCCCCAACGCCAATCACTACCAAAGATATCCGGGCGGCGATTATGCGGTTCCCGATCGAATCGCCGGCATTCGAATCAAAGGTCAAAGCCGCTATTCAGACGGAGCACCTGCGGGAGATCGCGAGGATATGGTCCTGGAAAACGACACCGCTTTCGGCGAACTCATCAAAACACTCCGCGGAACCGAAGATCCACGGTGGCCGAGCCACAAGCTCATCGAGAATACCTTGATTATTTTTACCAGCGACAATGGACCCAACGTTGGCGACAACCTGGGGACAAATCAGGAGAGCGGTGGACTTCGCAGTAAAAAAGCAAAGATTTGGGAGGGCGGAATTCGAGTTCCCATGATCGTCTATTGGGAGGGCCATATCGAGGGAGGAAAGATCAACCGCAATGTTTGTTCGCTCACGGATCTTTACGCGACTTTGGCGAATGTAGCAGGCCATACTCTCGCTCCAAATGAGGCCCACGACAGCCTCGATTCGCTGGCGTATTGGACGGAGGATAAAGAAAACCCAGACAATCGCGCCCGCGTCTTCTTCTGTCACCTTGGACCACCTTGGTCGAATGATGTTTTAGCGATTCGGAAAGGTCATGAGAAACTGCTTGTCGATGGTGGACTGGCGATGCCTTCCATTTCTCGTGGTCAACGAGGTGCCTCGATTCCAAAAGCCTACTACGATCTCGAATCCAACCTTTATGAAGAAGGAAACGATATTCCGGAAGCTCACTCTGATCGGGCTGAAAAGCTGGCCGCGGAGTTGCTTAGAATTCACAATCGAGGGCACAGCCGGGAATTAAATTCCGGGGAAGGCGACAAGCTCATTGTCGATGACGGATGGCACAATCTGCGCAACGATATCAATGGACACGTTGGCTTCGAGTTTCGCCTTCGAACAGATCGAATCGTAAGTCATCTGGGTTTGTGGGACGACCAGAATAAAGATGCTCCCGCGAGGCCGGCCCGGAATATTCCAACCGAATTTGATCGAGACCGTCCATCTCTGGGCGACAACAAAAACAAGAGCGATTTGGCGGCGCCTCATGTGATCTGTCTGGAAGAACTCGATGCCTCGGGCAAAGCCAGATTACTTGCAAAACTTGAAGCTCCCGCTGGTTCAAAAGGAACGATCGAAAACGAGTTCCGCTACTTCTTATTACCCAAAGCCGTGCCTTTACGCACAGGTCAGATCTATCGCCTCACCATGACCACTGCGGCTGGAGACGGAGACCATTTTCATGATTCGGGTTCGTTCGATGGCCTGCCTCCGGTAGTGCATACAGATGCTGAAGTGATTCGCGCTGTTTTGGTCCGGGACCGTCATTCGGAGGCGATTCCGGCCTTCGCTGACATGCACCAAGATTACGCGGCCTTCCGCTTACCCGTCGGGCCTACCCTGAAATTCATACCTCATTGATTTCAGGAACGTCTTCTTCTGAAAGAAAGCGGAAAGACATTGCCTCCGATCATGGTAAACACAGACATGCACGTGTTTAGAACCTCCATTCCCTTCGTTGCCGCCGTTCTATTGTCTTCCACCCTCTCGCCTCTCGTCGCAGAGGACTGGCCTTCTTGGCGAGGGCCTTCACACAACGGGAGCCGGGCCGGCGAAAACTACCCGACCAAATGGAGTGCCGATAAGCTCGCCTGGAAAGTTGCCCTCCCTGGGAAAGGAGCTTCCTGTCCAGTGGTGTGGAAAGACCGCATCTTTCTCACCGCACCCAATGAAGGAGTCGATACCGCGCTGGCATTCGATCTCGACGGAAAACAAATCTGGAAAACCGAATTCGGCGCAGAAACCAAAGCCAAGCACATGAAGCTCGGCACCAGCAGCAACGCCTCGCCGATCACCGATGGAAAAGGCGTCTTCGTGTACTTTAAGAGCGGCACCTTCGCGGCTCTCGAAATGGACGGGAAGGTCCGCTGGAAACGAAACCTCGCCGAAGAGTTCGGTCGGCAGGATCTCTACTGGGACCAGGGAAGCTCCCCCATTCTCATCGGGGATCTCGTCATTCTCCCCCGCCTGCATTCGGGAGATTCCTGGGTCGCCGGATTCGACAAGAAGGACGGCAAGATTCGCTGGAAACAAAAACGCAACTACAAGGTCCCCGCTGAGAATGACCAGGGTTACACCACACCCATTCCTATTCGCCACGACGGCAAGGACGCTTTTCTCATTTGGTGCTCCGATCATCTCACCGCTTATTCGGCGAAAGACGGATCTCTTCTCTGGTCGAGCGGCGGATTCAACCCCAAGGGGAAAAAACTCTGGCCGCCCATCGCGACTCCCGTTGTCGCCGGCGACATCGCGATCGTCCCAGTCGGTCGGGACGATCGGAAGCAAGCTGAAGTCCACGCGGTTCGCCTCGGTGGAAAAGGCGATGTCACCAAGACTCATAAGACCTGGGACACGAGCGACTTTGGCGTCTTCGTTTCGAGCCCGGTCGAATACGAAGGAAAAGTCTACCTTCTTCGCCACAAGGGGGAAGTGGTCTGCCTCGACCCCAAAACAGGAAAGCCGCATTGGACCGCCAAACTTCCAAAGTCACTGATTCCCTACTACGCTTCTCCTGTGATTGCCGGAGGAATCTTCTACGCACCTCGGGAAGACGGAGTCGTCTTCTCAGCCCGTATCGGTGACAAATTCGAACTCCTCGGAGAGAATGACATGGGAGAGCAAGTCCTAGCCACCCCGGTTCCCTTTGACGGGAAGCTACTGATCCGCACTTCCGGGCACCTCATGTGTGTGCAGTAATACCGGCTGTTTTCCTCAAGGATTTGACGTCCTACTGGAACAAAGCC
Organism: Akkermansiaceae bacterium; assembly: GCA_022425785.1. Classification (GTDB taxonomy): domain Bacteria; phylum Verrucomicrobiota; class Verrucomicrobiia; order Verrucomicrobiales; family Akkermansiaceae; genus SW10. The sequence continues at coordinate 7,388 of JAKMEV010000223.1, forward strand.
TTCAGTCGATCCTGGAATTCAGGGCCTGCCTTTCCATAATACTGGTCGGCTGTCCCAGTGTCTCCGGTAACCTCCATGTAGATTCCAGCAGTGGCCTGCGCTTCCTTGTCAGTCGGTCGATACCTCGCCACCAGACGAGACAACAAAGCATGATCTTTTTTACTCAGTTCCGCAAAAGGAAAAGATGCCCTCTTCTCTCCCGGCATCGCCTGGAAGGTTAGCTCTCCATTGCTCTCGACTTTCGCCAACCACACCTTTCCGCTCGCCTTCGAAAGCTGCATGGGAACCTGCTTGAGTGCCCCTTCCTGGCTCAATTCCCCCAAGGCTGTCAGCAACGAGGTCCCTAACAAAACCAGCTTGGACTCTGAAAGTTTCCTTGCTTTCCGAGGGGAAAGAGAGCTTCCGAAAGATGAATTCCCCTCCGAAACATCTACCAAACCACTCGTGCCAGCGCCGGTGATGCGAAGACGTTTCTTACCCAGAGAAAGTAAGATCGCCCCCGTCGCGGTCATTAAGGTCCGCGGACCATAGGAAACATCCGAGTTACTGCCCGGGCGGTCACGTCCCCAGGGCTGAAGAATGAGACCTCCATTGTGTGTTTCGGACAAAATGAGAAAGGTCTTCATGTAATCGAGATACTCCCGGCGCTTCTCAGTCTGGTCACTACGAGCAGCCCCAAGAATACTCCAGAAAGCGTGCTGGTTGGAAGCGGCGTGGCCGTCGAAAGCATTGCCCGGTCCCAGCACGCAAGTATTCGCGGCGTGGGTTCCAAGAAACTGCCAAGGCTCGGCATTGTTGCCGATCAAATGCGCCATCGCGCCCATCCCAATCGGGGCCAGATGCGAACCGCTTCTCGTCGTTTTGTATAACTTGGTCGGCTCAGGGACCTCCTTGTATTTTGGATTGTCGCGATCGACACGCCGGATCCCGTCCCCACTATGCTCGGTCAGGATATTTGTCTCAGCCTCTTTCGCGATCCAGTCGATTGGCTTCCATCGAGGATCAGCTTTGGTGGGCCAGACTATTTCATAGTCTCCGATCCCCGCCATGCCAGTCGGACAAACGTAGCCCGGCCCCTTTCCGCTTTTCCCTTTTGAAGGATCCGCCAACTTAATAATGGCATGGCGATGGCTGATCTTCGGATCATTGAAACGGTCGGCATTTCCGAAAGCGTATGCAATATTTACCGCCTCTGGTGAAGTGCTATTCAAGTAGTGCTGGTGGATGTTTTGGTAGAGCGATTCATCGTAAGGGAGACCCGCTTCTTTGAAGAGGCTCATACCGATCATCTGCAATCCTGAGATCGCGGCAATCGAGGCATAGGGCTTTCGTCCGGTTTGACGGAGGTTGATTTGCGAACGATGGGTATAGATCCCGTTTCCGTTGTGACAACCCTGCGGCATAGCCTTGGCGAGTGACTCGATTGGCGCCTTCAGCTTCCGGTCGCCGGTCAGCAAGTAATACTCTCCCATCACGATCGAGTCGTATCCCCAATTCCACATCTGGAAACCGCCCGCACCGGGGTCGTATCTCCGGCCATGGTATTTCGCGATATTGTCTTTAATGATCCTGTCATATTTCGAAAGCCCACTGGCCATCAGCGCCAGTAATTGATGAGCGTGCCCGTGGGCCCCACCGTAAAAAACGTTCGCCTTCTTCCAATTGTCGGACCTGTAGTCCATCACCATAAAATCACAGAGTTCCTCAAGCATCTGATCAGAGCGTGGACAATTGTAGGGAAAGCTCGAAGCAAAACGACCGAGCGGTTTGAGCTGAATGGAGACTATCTTTTCCGCACCCTTGACCCCCGCAGGCCAGACAATCAACTCGAGGCTACCATCCTTTCCTTGGCTATCTTCCAGATGTCCAGCGAGCTCCATCATTGGGCCATCCCAACCACCGCCACCCCGCAAGTTTCGACCGAAACGATGAGAAGTTTTAAACTTCTTTCCGTTGGCACCCACAATCACGTCGCCGGCATGAATCAGACCTTTCGCCGGAGAATTCTTATCCTGAAAAACATACTTCACTACCAATCGATCCGGATTATCGGGATAGATCCGCGCACGAATGCCGGTAGGTCCAAGGTTGAGCAGCCATTTGACTTCACCCAACTCTTTCGACATCTCCTGATCATAGTAACTTCGTAG
>JAKMEV010000224.1:0-6557 GCA_022425785.1 Akkermansiaceae bacterium
TGAAAGTTTCTCGCATCTCGCTCTCCTTTGTCCCGGTCGTGACCCGGGTCCCACTCAAGTTTGGTGATCAAACCCTGACTGAGGTGAGCTGCGCGCGGGTTGCAATCGAAGTTGAGGAAAATGGCCGTACTGCGACCGGGTGGGCCGAGACTCCGCTCAGCGTTGCTTGGGTCTGGCCATCTAACCTTGGCTATCGTGAACGCGAGGGCCGCCTCCAGGAGTTCTGCGAAAAATTACGCGGTGATCTCGAATCACATCTTGGCGAAGGACATCCTTTCATCATCGGGCACCGCTATATCGAGGACCGCCTTCACGATCGTCTGAGTGAAGAGAATTCTGGCCGCGACCTAGATGCCTGCATGCCGCATCTTGCCGGCCTCGTTTGCCTCTCCGCCTTTGATCTCGCTCTCTATGACGCCTTCGGCAAACTTCATAATGTTGGGGCCTTCGAGTGTCTTGACCAGCAATGGCTCGGTGACCGCGACCTGAGCCATTTCCTCGAACCAGCTGAAAAATTTGTTGGCAAATACCCCGCCGACTACCTTGTTGAACCTTCCATGACACAGCCTGTTTGGCACCTTGTTGGTGGTCTCGATCCAATCAAGGAATCTGAGCTTACTGGTGACGAACCGGATGATGGCTACCCCGTCTTATTGCGCGACTGGATCAAGCGCGATGGTTTGAAATGCCTCAAAATCAAACTTCGTGGCAACGACCTTGAGTGGGACTTCCAGCGGCTTGTTGAAATTGGCGATATCGCGCTTGCAGAAGGCGTCACCCACCTCACTACCGACTTTAATTGTATGGTGACCGACCCCAGCTACGTGAACGAAATCCTTGACCGGATCGCGGCTGGTCATCCCGAAATTTATGATCGTATTGTTTATGTCGAACAGCCTTTTCCTTACGATCTGGAGGCGAACCAAATCGATGTCCATTCCGTCAGCGAACGCAAGCCCCTCTTCATGGATGAAAGTGCGCATGACTGGCGCTTCGTTAAATTAGGCCGCGAACTCGGTTGGACCAGCGTCGCCTTGAAAACCTGCAAGACTCTCACCGGAGCAATTCTCAGCTTGTGCTGGGCCAAGGAGCACGACATGACCCTCATGGTCCAGGACCTCACCAATCCCAGACTTGCGCAAGTGCCGCACGTCCTTCTCGCTGCCTATGCTGGCACCATCTGCGGAGTTGAAAGTAATGCGATGCAGTTCTACCCCGAAGCTTCATCCGAATTTTTCAAGGTTCACCCTGGGCTTTATCAACGCCGAAATGGTGTCCTCGATCTCAGCACTCTCAGTGGTCCCGGCTTCGGCTACGCCGGCGTTGAGTCTCTTGCCTAATCCGCCCCCCCAACAATTCGGGGCTTGAAGCTGTTGCCCTTTTAATACTCCCGTCCGGAAAACCTTCAATCATGGATTCCGGAACCCTCTGCATCTCCGCTGTTCTGCGAGCGTTCAATCGCAGCTCCAGACCAGGTTCCCGATCTCGAAGCTCATACCATCACCAGATCTAGCGGGCTGCTCACTCCGAGTCCATGCTCACCCACCGCGATGTGAAGGTAGATCTCAGTTGTTGTGATCTCCTCATGCCCTAGGATTTCCTGAATCGTCCGCAGATCGGTCCCTCCTTCCAGCAGATGCGTGGCAAAGCTATGGCGTAATGCATGCGTCGTCACGCGCTTGTCAATTCCGATCCGATCGACAGCCCGCTTTAAAGCTGTCGCATAGACTCCCGCATGCAGATGATGCCTCCTGACCACACCGGAGGCCGGATCTCGCGACACCTGCGGTGCCGGGAAGAGCCAAAACCATGCAAATTCTTCCGCGGCCGCCCGGAATTTCCGCGCTAATCCACCCGGCAAATACACCCCCGGGCGGCCCTCTGCCCGATCGCATTCCCATATCTTTCTTACCTCCTCGATTCGTTTCACCAAGCGTTCTTGAAGAGCCTTTGGGATGATCGTGACTCGGTCTTTGTTACCTTTCCCTTGGCGAACCGTCAAAGTTCCGCGATCCAGATCGATATCCTTGATCCGCAGATTCATCAGCTCCGAAAGCCGTAATCCTGCTCCATACTGGAGGGCGGCGGCCAGAGCATAGCGGGTTTCCCTCGCCTCCATTTCCTCCAAGATTCCCCGAGTCTCTGACATCGACAAAACAACCGGAACTCGCTGATTGGTCTTCCTCAGCTTGATACCGAAGATTGGCTCCTCAATCTCCAGAATCTGTTTGAAAAAGAAGGCAAGCGCATTCAGCGCTTGTTTCTGGGTTGAATAGGCACATTCCTCATCAACCACGACGGACTGCAGGAAAGTGGTGGCAACGCCAATTTCGGCCATCTTCCTTGCGGACTCCGCATGTTTCGCATAGCGGCCGACCCAACCCGAATAGCATTGAATCGTGCGCCGGGCTAATCCTCTCCGCGCGCCTGCGGAAGCGATGGCAATCCTGGCCCGCTCGATATGGCTCCTGTGATCCTGTCCAGCGACCGCGCAAGCCTCCAGCCACTGCAAATACCAACGAATCGCCTCGGACCATTGATTCAACTGCCATTTTTCCCGCTGCACTCCATCTCTGATCACCTGATCTTTCCAAAAAAAAGCCGCTGCCTCCCAATTCGCCGGAAGAGCATGGCGCAGCCTAAAGTTCTCGAACCATTCCAGCAGGATAAGAAATCCGGAACGCTCTGAACTCGTCAAACCGCGAAATGCCGCGAGATCTAACCGCCAACACGCTTTGAGTGAATAAATGCTCATACCCTTAAGAAAAGACCAGTAAGCCTTCTGAGGCAAATTAATAGTGTTCAGAAGAACATTATTCAGGGAATGGCTCTCGAAAGCCCGGTTCTGAAGCGTTGATATCAAGCCGGGGCCGAAGGAACTTCCCTCCAAGCACGGCCTTGTCTGATATCAGTGCTCACGAGCCTAAATTTCATTGCAACCACGGAGATCCCAGCTAGTTCTAGAACCGTGGAGAATGGACGGATATCACCTTTCAGAGCCCTACGAATAAATACTGTTATGTAAGCAAAAAGGAATCATATGGGTAGTCTAAAGAAGAATTTAATTTTTCTCGCAGTTATGGCTTTAACCTTGCCCTGTCTTGTTGCTGCTCCACCAGTACTTTCGGCACCGGAACTAACAGCTCCTGAAGACGGCGACAGGCTTATCAGTATTCATCCTCACCTAGACTGGAAAGAGGTGAGTGGTGCAGATACCTATGATATTGAGGTCAGCTCGGATTCTTCTTTTTCGAAAAAGATAGACAGGGATAAACTCAACGCGGTTATCGACTGGTATGTGATTGATAAAGCTCTTTCACCCGGGAAATATTTCTGGCGGGTACGGGCCGTTGGAGTGGGTGGCAAGGCTGGGCCCTGGTCTTCGGTCAGGAATTTTACGATCTTTGACCCCAAATACAAAGTAACACTGAAACCGGGCATCAGCTGTGAAAAGCTCCAGGCTGCGGTGGACAAGGCCAAGGCAAATAGTCCAGCCCGAATTATCTTTGAGCGCGGAAGGTATCACTTCAATAAAGGCCCTGAAGATAAGCTTGATAATTCTGTTTTTACCTTAAGCGGCGCCAGTGACATCATTTTTGATTTTAATGGCTCAACTATTGTTCTCGATGATCCAGCTGACTTTTTCTTCAGGATGAATAATTGTCAACGGATTACCTTGCGTGATTATAAATTTACCCGCGACCCCGATATATCTGCCAATGGGACCATAACAGCCGTTGACAAAGCAAATAATTCATTTGATCTCAAGATTGCCGCTGGTTACGACAAGCATATCTTCCCAAGAGAGGTAAATCAGTTTTTCATCTGGCGAGCAGACCCTGATGATCATAAGAAATTACATAATGAAGGACCACCGGCTGTTTTTCTGGACCAGTCTCGGAATCAGAAGCTTGGTGAACGGCATCATCGTTTTTTCGCGAAGAAAGGTTTTGAGCATGGAATGAAGAGGCTCGCGCCTGGTGATTTTATCCAGATGGAATATCGGCGCTGGCCTTTTGCGATACCGGATTCTATTGATGACTTGATCATATCCAATGGAAGCGGGAGTGGGCATCTCTTGGGTTTTAACGGCTGTACAGACGTCAAGGTCCTCAACTCAAAGTATCACAGCGAAGATGACCTCCCATCCGGAGGAGGATTTCTGCTCCAAAACAACCGGCGGGGTCCGTGGATTGAAAACTGCTTTTTCGGATTGAGCGGAGACGATTGCCATGATCTTGCCGCCAACGCAGTCGTTGTGACCAAGGTTCATGAGCCAAAGAAGATCCGAATCGATAGGACTCACGCTCCTGTTTATTGGAAGAGCGGTGATGAACTATTATTCTTCGATCCGCGGCTGGGCCAAAGCCTGGGCACGGTTAAATTGGAGTCAATTACTCCTCTTACCGGTGATCACAGAGCCTATGAATTAACTATCTCAAAGCCTGTCGACGGCATTGCTCCTGGGAAAAACGGGCACAAGAATACTCAAATATATAACCTGAGTGTGCAGCAGAGTCAGACCGTCTACCGCAATAACAAATGCCAATATGCGCTACGTTTCGGACTGAATATGCGAGCAATCCGCGGTCTGGTTGAGAATAACACCTTCTATAAATGTGGGTCTAGCGCTATCTACATGGAGAGCGAGACCGGTGGGTACGAAGGGGTGGTAAACCGCCATGTCGTCATTCAGAATAATACGTTTCGTGACGTGAATTTCGGTTTTTCCCCACGCCATCATAATCGCGCAGTCGTGCACAGCAAAATCGTTGCCCTGGAGGACGGTAGTTATGCCGGACCCGGCTCAAAATGGATGGGCAATCGCGACCTTCTGATACGTAATAACCGCTTTATTAACTGGCATACTATGGGGATCCGGATCAGCAGTACAAATGGGGCGGTGATAGAAAACAACTCATTTGAAAGCAGTCCAGGAGCGATTTTCATCTGGCCTGAAAACAGAGTCTATTTTGTGGATAATTCCAAAAACGTGGTTATTAGAAACAATGATTTGAGTAAAGAAAAACGCTCAGTAGACAAATATAAAATCAACTGGAAAAAGATAAAATAAAGGACGATTTAGGTGTTGAGTGGGTTGAATCAATTTGCGGTCAACTGTGACATGGCGCGAAGGAAACATAACAATCGGTTGCACCGGAGCCCTCGTCGGGCGTCGGCTCTGAATTCCACGTCAACTCCTCGGGCCCGGTGAACCGGGTCGTTCGGCACAATATCGGTCCAAACTGATACCGTAAACTACCTCAGCTACTGATCAAGACCATGAAGCAACCGCAAACACAGAAGAAACTTAGAAAAAGTATCCTGTCATTTCTGACTCTAATCAGCCTGCAAGGAATGGTGTCCGCTTTGGAAGTTGGAGATGAAGTTTCCGCGAAAGCAGTCGGCAAGGCTGAATTCATTCAGGGTTCGGCACCGGAGAAGTGGGGAAAGGGTAAAGTGTACGTGTTGGAGTGTTGGGCGACGTGGTGCGCGCCGTGTATCGCGGCAATCCCACATGTGGATGGGCTTTACGACAAGTATCATGACCAGGGTTTGGTCGTGATTGGAATGAATGTGTTGGAGGATGGGAGGGACAAAGTGGTCAAGTTTGTCGAAGAGAAGAGCGAGGGGATGTCTTATCCGGTGGCCTATGTGGGGCGCGGCGGAGCGTTCGAGAACGAGTGGCTGAAGCCGGCGGGCGTGAAAGGGATTCCCCACGCCTTCGTGGTTAAAGATGGAAGGTTGTTGTTCAAAACCCATCCGATGAAATTGACGTCGCAAATGATCGAGACGTTGCTCGAGGGAGGTGAAGCGGAAAGTGAGTTGTTGGCACGGATGAAAAGTGCGGAGGAAAACAAGGGCACCCTGCAACAAAACCTAATGGCGTTTAAGAATGCGAAGAATGCGAGCGACGCGGCGGCGATGGAAACTGCAATGGCGGGGGTTAGGAACCTGAATCCGGATGATTCCAATCTCGCTCCGATGGCCATTGAATTGAAATTGGTCAAGAAGCAGTGGCTCGAACTAAAGGATCAGTTGGAGAAGATGTTGAAGAAAGCGGAGATTCCACAGACATACATCTCGACAAAAATCGTACCGAAGATTGTCGAGGAAGAGGACGTCTCCCCCGCGCTGCTGCAATTCCTGGTGGAGACGTTGAACAGGGGTAAGAGTCGGCCGGGCGCGACAAAGACGCTGGTGGCCTTGCTGCAGTCAAAATTGGGTAATAAGGACGAGGCGCTCCAGGCGGCTAAGGCGGGTCTGGAAGAAGTGAAGAAGGGCGGGAAGTTCCCGGTAGAGCCTTTCGAGGCATTCGTCAGAAGCATTGAGGATGATGATCCCCTGACCTTTGACGCGTTGAACCAAGCGCTAGAGAAGGCGATGAAGGAGAAATAAGGCGAGAAAACGCAATAGAAGCCAGTTGAGAACAATTTGCCGAACAAGGCGTGGCTGCCAACAGGTTGCCCGCTGCGAGTCAAAAGCATCATGCCAATTCAACCTTTAACCACGAGTTCGCAGTCCGCCCTCAGGCCGCCTGTGGCAGCACTCAATCG
>JAKMEV010000228.1:0-2069 GCA_022425785.1 Akkermansiaceae bacterium
CTCAAACTGTCCGTCCACTCTGGGTCCGATAAATTCTCCATCTACGAACCCATCAAAAAAGCCATCGCCCGCACCGGCGCCGGACTTCACATTAAAACAGCAGGCACCAACTGGCTCGAAGAAGTCATCGGACTCGCCACCGCAGGCGGAGACGCCCTCGACCTTGCTAAGGAAATCTACGCCAAAGCTCTTGAGAAAAAAGAAGCTCTGTGCGAACCCTACGCCACCGTCATCGACATCGACCACTCCCAGCTTCCAAGCGCCGAGGAAGTCAACGGCTGGACCAGCGAGCAATACGTCAGCGCCCTCACGCACGACCAAAGCAACCCCGGCTATAATGCCAACGTTCGCCAACTCCTCCACGTCGGATTCAAAATCGCCGCCCAAATGGGTGACCGCTACCTCAACGCCCTCAAGGCCAACGAAGCCGTCATCTCAAAATGCGTCACCGGCAACCTCCTCGACCGCCACATGAAACCCCTGTTCGCTTAGGCTCCGCAGACACTCGTTTTTCATGAACGGCTTCGGGAAACCGAGGCCGTTTTTGCGTGAACGGACTCAACTTTCGGCTCCTTAAGAAAGAGAAGCATATTTCACATCAAAAGGAATCGGACACGCAACATCCTTGATCCAAGCTTCCTTCTTCATCCAGGAACGCTGGCGTTTTGCGAATCGACGTGTGCTCGTGTGGAAACCTTTATGACATTCCTTTAAGGTGATCTTCCCATCGAGATGATCTTCGATCTCGGAAAAACCAATCGTTTTCCGGCACGTGGCTGAAGCTGTTTCCCGCAGAGTCTTCACCTCATCAAGCCCTCCTTTTTCCAAAATCTGCATCGTTCGTGAGCTAATCCGCTGCTTGGAATTGTCATTGTCCCAGAGGAGATATAGCCCACGAAGCGTCTGGGAAATTTCATCAAACTTCCGAAACTGCTCTTCTTTCAAAACCGACATCTTCTGCCCCGAAAGCAAACAAATCTCCAAGGCCCGAATGAGATAACGCCGATTCTTTAAATCAGTCGCAGCTGCGCCTTCCGGATCAAGACTCTTTAGTTCTTCAGCCAAATCATCATTGCTCCGCTCCTCAAACTTCACCCGAAGCACATCATCGCGCTCTGGAATTGAGGAAGGACCATGCGTCAGCATCTTCAAATAAACTCCCGAACCTCCTACTACAATCGGCACCTTCCCCCGCGATTGAATCTCCTCAATTACTGGCAGAGCTAAATTGCGAAATGCCAGAGGATCACAAAACTCCGTTGGTTCCAATACCCCGTAAAGATGGTGCGGCAATTGCGCCTGTTTTAAATCAGAAGGCGATGAACCAAGAATTTCAAGCCCCCGATACGCCTGAGCGACATCTCCATTCACAATTTCACCACCCAATTCCAACGACAGTGAAATGGCCAAGGACGATTTCCCGGAAGCCAAGGGTCCGCAAATGTAAACGGGCGAGGGAAAAGAAGCAGACATGCCGGAGAAGAGCATAAGACTCCGTGCAAGTCTACTGATACCGGGGAAACCCCCTCTCTCCTCAAAACTCTTTTCACGATTGAGAAGATCCAAGAATTCCCTACAAACCGAACATCTTGAATGTCAAAGTGCCCTCAAGCATCACCTCCCAATGGTTTCAGGCTGCCGAAGAGACCGGAGATTTCATGGGAATTCGCTATGGTCGCATCCCATCCGGTTCCAAGGAAGTCGAATGGCAATTTGTTTCACACTGTGAATGCGATGGTATTGGCGGCTTTGCACGGGTTTTGAGGAAAAGTGGAGTCCGGCTTGATTCGCTCCCAAACACCCGAAACTCCAACCGTAAAATATTCGGTCCGCTCTGGAGACTTTGGCGGCGAAATAAACCCGAATGCGCTGATCGCCGCGATTGGATGCCGAACGGCCCCCCAGGAGAAAACTCGGTAGCCTGGCACCTTTTCTCGGAGGAAGAAACCAAAGCGCTCCGGGAAAAGTGCCGGCTGCAAGAAATCAGCGTGAATAGCTTCCTTCTCAAACTTCTCGACCAAGCCATTCGGCCCGATATTCGCAAACCTGGGGCAACCATTCCCTGGATG
>JAKMEV010000230.1:0-2536 GCA_022425785.1 Akkermansiaceae bacterium
AGTCATACATCCGACTGTCCTTCGCCTCGCGCGCGGCATCGAAGTAGTTCGCAATACATTTGGCAGCCTCTTCAACCATCCCCCGGCTTTCAAAGAAACTGGCGGCATAAAAGAATTCGAAATACGGCTCAACATCCCCCTCCACCCGGAAACGCTCCAAGGTCCGCGCATAAACACCCTTGATCCATTCATCCTTCAATGCAGCTTCCTCCAACCCAATCAACTTCAAGGCTTCAATGTCACGATCCTGACCGAGCAAAAAGAAGTAACGCGCCTCATCAACAAAATCATTGGCATAGTCCCTCAACACCTCGTCTGGCATGCCCATCTTCAGAAGACTGCGCCTGGCTTCGAACGATTCACTGGAATCGGTCACGTGATGACGGATCGAAGCCAGGCGTCTCTCCATCCGGTTCTCATCCCCGGTTTTCTCAGCCCGGATCCAATCCAAATAATATCCTTCAACCAGAGAAAGACTCCCTTCCTCACCCAAATACTCAAATAGCGGCCCAACGTCTCCCATGGCGAGCGATGCTACCATCACGGCATGATCGTCGCCCAGGCGAGCGGCCTCCGCCCTTAAGATTGCCGGGTCACCCTTCACCCTTAAACACGCCAGATAACGGGCCTTGCTTTGTTCGTCATCTTGCTGCCGGAGCCTTCCGATTTCCCCATCCAGCTGGCCAAGGTGATCACACAAGCCGGCGTAGGCAATCAGTGAGCGATAGTCATGATTGAGCAAAAGCAATTCCTTCGCTTGCTCCAAATCTCCGCCTCGAAGCAAACTTAGTTGCACCTTGGGAAGAACTTCTGCAACGGTTTCATCCATTTTCTCCAGGACTCTCTCATCCTTCTCGATCGATCTAAGGCGCAGCATGAGCCCATATTGCCTGCTGCTTTTAAGGCTATTGAAGAGAGACACTTTACCATTTACCGAAGCGGCAAAATACCTGTCCAGAAGATCCATAATCTCCTGCGGGGTATCGGGAGACAGACCCAAAAGAAGCTTTCGGTGTAAAGACAACGCTCTGGCTTTGATTTCAGGATCACTGCCTCGACTCAGCCTCTCGAGAACCTCGAGGGAAATCTCGCCCTCTTTCCACAAGGTCTCCATCGCCTCCCGCCGGATCTCAAAATCGTCCGATCCCAACATTTTTTCGATTTCAGAAATAGACCCCTGCCCGGGAACAAGCGTGCCGGACCCAAGCAAGGAAGTCAGAATGAGGACCACTTTTTTCAACATCGTGCTCTAAACTCTCTTATTTTTCGTCAGGATCAAGAGCCCATCTCAAGAAGCTCGTCAACCAAGCCCGGAAGCACCTCACCAGCCTTTTCCCACACGCAACGGTCAAAGCTCAAACTTCCAGCTGTTTCCTCCAAATTCGCCTCAATCGCCCGCGGCCCCCGCCGACACTCATATAGGATCTCTGAACCAATTCAGGATCACGGGCAAGGCCCTCCGGTGTGGCGACATCCTCCACCTTGTGCCCCTCCCAGAGCCCGTCCGCCCTGCGAAAGGTCTGAATACCCGACTCCGCAGAAATCCCAGCAATGGTCAAAATCACGATGGAAGAAATCATCGTCTCTTAAATCGATACACGAGCCTCATCACCAGAAAACCTGCAAAAACAATACTCACCAAAAACACCCCGTCGGAAATCCCCGCTCCCTCCTCTCCAGTCGCAGCATTGGATAGATGCTCGTAATAAGGTGCAAAATACTTCCCCATCAGAAAAAAAATTCCCGCACAGGCACCCAACATCCATTCAACCGACCACCCTCCCTTTTTCATTTCCCGATACAAAAGTTCCCGAAGATCTCGCCCAGAATCTCTTCGGTGTCAACCACCCCGGAGATCTCCCCGATCGCACCCAAGGCCTGCCGCAAACTGAGCGAGGTAAACTCAGGCTCCTCACCCGCTCCCATTGAAGAGATCGCCCGATCAAGAGCCTCCCGACCACGTAATAAACAAGCCTGATGCCGCGCATTCACCGCCACGGAATGTACGCCCCAATGCTCTTCATCGAGCGATAATAAGCTCATGAGGTTTTCTTCCAGTTCCTCGAACCCCTCGCCCGTTTCACACGAAATCCGCAAGCCATTTTTACTCGACCACGAAGAATCCTCCTGATCCCTCTTATTCAAAATCTGCAAATGCTTCGCACCTTCCGGAATGGGCAATTCCACTTCTTCAAAGGGCTCACTCAAATCGCGCATTTCTAAAATTAAATCCGCCTTCGCCACCTGCCCATGTGTCATCGCAATTCCCTCCCGCTCGATTTCATCCTTCGACTCCCGCACTCCGGCGGTATCGATCAAGCGCAATGGAACACCTCGAATATTGACGACCTCTTCAATGGTATCGCGGGTCGTTCCTTCCTGCGCACTGACAATCGCCCGCTGATAACCAAGAAGGCGATTGAGCAGGCTGGATTTCCCCACATTGGGCTTTCCATAAATCACGGCCCGCACTCCTTCGCGCAAGATCCGACCCTGATCAGCCGTCGCAAGGAGATCCGAAATCCGCTTCCTCTGA
>JAKMEV010000244.1:0-6248 GCA_022425785.1 Akkermansiaceae bacterium
AGTGGGACGATAGGTCCTGTGAGAGTAGGTCGTCGCCAGGTATAAGCCCTCTTGCTTCTCACGAAGCAAGAGGGCTCTTTTTATGCCCAGAAGCTGGTGTCAGCCAATAGGAGTTTGACACAGGCGCTGCCGAGAGCATTCTTAATTGATTCTTGAATGAGTTAGGTCGTCCGATCACTCGAGTGAACTCACACAACAAATTAGATGATTGAAGTGCCTTTGGTGTGTTTTTGAAGGCATCTTTTAGATGCCTCAACATTTAGTCTCTGGTCTTTCTTTCTGCAGAAATCCGTTAGGAAGACTCATTGGAAACTCTTTGTCTGCCAGATAACGCCATGATTCGTTCTACCCGATACCTTCTCTTAATCTTCTCAATGATTGGAGCGCTGGGCGCTCAGGTCATTATTACTGAATTGAGCGCAATTTCGAATGACCGAGTGTTTCATCGGAATTCAGAGGGCGTCGCTCAACTCAATAGCGGTGTACAGTGGTGGGAGAATGATTTCGACACGACTTTTTGGAACGATGGGACGACTCCGATTGGTTTTGGGTATGGCGACATCGCGACGGATGTTTCGGCATCGGTTCGCGATCGAACTCCGACTCTTTATCTGAGGCAGTCCTTTAATCTCTCGGCGGGCCAGGCCTCATCGGGTCAAACTCTTAGCTTGTTGATGGACTACGATGATTCCTTCATCGCTTACTTGAACGGTAAGGAAATTGCCCGGGCAGATGCCGCTGCCCCGGGATCTCCCCATTACGCGAGTCAGATCTCCTATAACTCAAATACCGCCAATGGAACGGGTTCCACTTTTTCGATTGGCGTTGCGAATCAGTATCTCACCGAAGGCGATAATGTTCTCGCGATTGAAATTCACAATGAGTCGATCGATTCAGACGATCTCAAAGCTAAGGCCACACTCTCGACCCCCTCGACGGCGTATGTCAATTCAGGTGATAACTGCAAATGGTTTCCAGGAGTAATTTCTCCATCGGGAGGTATTTTCGATCCGGCGTTTGTTTCGAGTCAATCGATACTATTTGTTCCATGGGGCGCGCTTGATTTTGATGTTCTGGCTTGGCCAACGGGCGATGGCCCGGTGGGATATGAAACAAGCGGGTCCAACCCCTATGCCTTGGGCACCAATCTTTCGAGCATGCGCAATAACGAGACAGGCTTGTATATGCGGACAACCTTCGAGCTCACTGCGGCTGAACTCGCTGCGATTACCACTCTGCAACTCGAGGTCGATTATGATGATGGCTTTATCGCTTATTTGAATGGCTATGAAGTGGCGAGAGGGAATCTTGGGAGTCCAGGTGATGTCATTCCCTATGATGCCACTACTTCTGGAAGTCATGGGGCGAGCACTGATAATGGAGGGGCGTTTGGTCCTGATTTGCTCACGATTTCCAAAGAAAATCTTATTGTTGGGACCAATGTATTGGCGGGGCAGGTTCACAATAGCTCGAGTGGTAGTTCGGATCTCATCCTGCATATGGCCTTGAGGTCAACCGGAGCTGGTGGCGTCGAGTTTGTGGAGCCGGATGCCTTGTATTCCTATTTCATTGGAACTGCCGAACCATCAGGAGGAGCCACTGTTTCCAAGGTTGCCGATCTCGAATTCAGTGATTGGATTGAACTCCATAATCCCACCGGAGCGACGGTAGATATTTCCGGCTGGGGAATCAGCGACGATGCTTCGAATCCGGAAAAATCGATCTTTCCCGTGGGAATGTCTATCCCGGCCGGGGGGTATTTACTGGTTCTTGCTGATGAGCAGGATGAATTTAACGACGTCGCGCAGTATTTTCATACCTCATTCCAGCTATCGAGCGATGGAGAGGACCTGGTGTTGACTGACGCATCGGGAGTGGTGCAATCGTCGATACCTGGTGGCTTTCCAAAGCAATACTCAAGACAATCCTACGGCTGGGATAGCGCCAACACGATTTGGGGATATTTCGATCATCCAACCCCGGGAAAAGCCAACGGGGTGATGACTCTCAGCGAGCGAGTGGATTCCCCGGACTTCAGTTCTGAAGGTGGATTTTATGACAGCACTGTGACTCTCACCCTCACGACAAATACATCTGGAGCTTCGATTCGCTACACGACAGATGGAAGCGAACCAACGGCGACGGCCGGGATTCTCTATGTGAGTCCACTCTCCCTCTCGACGATTAACAACAAGACCGGGCATGTCATCAAGGCGAGGGCCTTCAAGCCTGGTTTGATCGATTCCAAACCAAAAATTCACACCTATTTAGTCGGACAAGATAGCCGTCTCAGAAATGTTCCCGCTTTAATTTTTACCGGAGATGAGAATGAAACCTTCTTTGATGATCACGGGATCATGTCGATCAATGGCGGGAGCTACGTGAATAGTCAGTGGGTGGAAAATGGACCAACTTCTTACAATATCCCGATGAAACGTGGGCCCGAGTATGAGCGGCCTCTTTTTGTGGAGCTCTATAAGCCCGATGGGTCGCTGAGATTCCGGGAAGAGGCCGGGGTGCGGATTTCTTCCAGTGGTTTCTCCCGGCCTCGATTGATTTTAAGTAATACCGGGGCCTCTCCATGGACGAACAATCCGAGGGAGAAGCCGTCATTCAATCTCTACTTTAGGGATGATTATGGTGCGCCGAAGCTCGAGTCGAACTGGATTGAGCACAACTATAACAGGACAACGTATTCCAAGCTTCCGGCTCACTTAATCGGCGGGCAATACCCGGTCAATGACTTTGGTCAACTTAGAATCAGAGCGGGGAAAAATGATATTCAAAATCCCTTTATCGTCGACGAAGCGGTGCGGAGGATGTTTGTGCAGATGGGACAAAAAGGAAGCGTGGGTCGAATCAATACGCTTTATGTGAATGGCGAATATAAAGGTTTTTTCAACATGTGTGAGCGTCTTCGTGAGCCCTTCATGCAAGCTCATCATGGGGGGGATGAGGATTGGGATGTTCGTCAGGTCAACGATTATCCCAATGGAGATGTCACCGCCTGGAACGAGATGATAAGCATTTTAGAACGAAGTGGCGGTGGAGATCTTAGTTTGTCAGATTGGCAGGAAGCACTGGGCCATCTTGACCCCATCAATATGGCGGATTATTTTTTGATTAATATTTATGGAGCGACCTGGGACTGGCCGCAGAACAATTGGGTGGGTGCCAAAGAGCGGAGTTCTGAAGGGCGGTATCGCCTGTATGTTTGGGATGCCGAGGGTTCTTACCAAAACCAAGGATACTTCAATGCGGTAAACTACAATAGTATCGCGGACGATCTTTTGGCCCAGAGCGATACTCTTTCGAAGCTCTTCCAGCTTTTGATCAAGAGCCCCGAGTGGCGTCTTACTTTCGCTGATCGGATTAACAAGCACATGTTCCATGATGGAGTCCTTGATCATCGTAATCAGGCGGACTCAACATTCCGCCAGCACCTTTTGGCGTTGGAGGAAGATTACGAGCCCTTGTTAGATTTTGGTCTTGGGCAAAGTGTGGATCTTGGATTTTATGCAACTTGGTCCTCTCCAACGACGGGGCGGAGGCGTTATTTGTTGGGTGGTGAAGGGGCTCCTGCGCAAGGCGGGGATCGCACTGATTTCGCAGATAACGGTCTCTGGCCAAGCGTGGCACCTCCGGAATTTAGTCAGCACGGGGGAGACCTTTCGGTTGGATTTCCGGTGACAATTTCAGCAAGCGGGGGAGCTCAGATTTATTATACTTTGGACGGAAGCGACCCCCGTGATTTGGGCGGAACCATTCAGTCGGGATTGAGCCCATACTCCAGTGCACTGACATTTAGTCCGGGGAGAACCATGGTGAAGGCGCGTGCTTATGAAAGCGGAAGCTCTACCTGGAGTGCGCTGTCCGAAGTTGAATTTGTCGTCGACTTAGCTGTCCCTTCTGCGAGCAATCTTGTAATTTCAGAGTTTATGTATCACCCGGGAGCGCCGAGCGCCAGCGAGCTTGCGGCGGGGCATACCGATCAGGACGATTTTGAATTCATCGAGATCTTGAATACCAGTCCCACGGACACCATAGATTTGATCAACCTTTCCTTCACCGGAGGAGTGAGTTTTAATTTCGCGGGGTCAGCGGTTACCGAATTGGCACCGGGGGAAAGAGCAATTGTGGTGTCCGACTCGTCGGCCTTTTTAGGGCGTTACTCAGGTTTCGCTCATCCGGTGGCCGGGGAATACGGAGGGGGACTCTCCAATAGTTCCGAGACCGTTACTTTGAGTGTGAACGATCCGACGCCGACTGTTTTGCATTCCTTCACCTATGATGACGAGTCGCCGTGGCCGGATTGTGGTGATGGGTTGGGCTATTCCCTGGTGTTGGTTTCGCCAAACTCAAATCCAGATCATACCGACCCCGTGAATTGGACTTGCTCGGAGGAATTTGGGGGAAGCTTGAATGGAAACCCATTGGATTTTGATTACGCGACCTGGGCTGACTTTAACTTCAGTGGCTCCCAGTTGTTGGATTTGAATATCGTTGGTTTCAGTCAGGATCCCGATGGCGATGGACAGAATAACTATCTGGAGTTTGTCTTTGGAACGGACCCCAACGTGCCTGATGTTGCGGAAGGCGGAGTTGTGAATGGGCCGGTGGAAGTTGTGGGAGTGGATTACGTTTCTGTGGAGTTTACCCGGAGCGGATTTGCATCGGGCGTGACCTACGCACTGGGAGCGTCGCCTGATCTCACAGGAGGAAGTTGGGCTCAAATTCCGGGAGGAGAGATCGAAGCTGCGGCGCCGGTCCTGCTCCCTGATGGACGAATTCGTGAATCCTGGCGAGTGACGACGCCTGTTTCTGTTCTCTCGCAGCGCTATTTCCGACTGGAAATCAGCTCGCCATAGAGTCGGGCACTTCCTTCTTGTCGCGTTCCGATCTACCAGCGAGTCTCTGCGAATGCAGATTTCGTTGAATCTTGGAACGCTTCTCGCAACAGCCGACGTCAGCACCGGTCGCTTGATCGGAACTCTTCTCGTCGCGATTGCTCTCATTCTGTTTCTCATTCTGAAATGGAGAGTTCAGGCATTCATTGCCCTTTTGGTTGCCAGTGTCTTTGTGGGTGTTGCTGCCGGGACGATGTCGATGACTGAAGTCGGCGGAACGATTGTGGACGGAATGGGCTCCAGTTTGGGGTTCATCGCCACGATCATCGGATTGGGAGCGATTTTTGGCGCGATGATCGAGCACAGTGGCGGAGCGCAGAGTTTGGCAAATGGAACCCTAAAGTTCTTTGGCGAAAAACGGGCGACTTGGGCCATGCTGGTGACGGGCTTCCTGATTTCGATTCCAGTATTTCTTGATGTGGCTTTGGTGATTTTGGCACCAATTCTTTATGCCCTTGCTAGAAAAACCGGCCTCTCGGTAACGAAATTTGGGATGCCGTTGTTGGCTGGGATGGTGGTGACGCATTCGTTTGTGCCTCCGACCCCGGGGCCGACCTGGGTCGCTTATGAATTTGGCGTGCCGATTGGAACGGTCATTCTTTATAGTGTTTTGGTGGGGCTTCCTACTGCGATCATTGCCGGAATTTGGTTCGGAGATCGAATGGCCTCGAAAGTGCATATCGATCCGCCTGAGCTGCAAGTTGAAGAAGAAAGCAATCCTCCGTCCTTTGGGATGATTGCAGGGATCCTGTTGCTCCCGATTGTTTTGATTGTAGCAGGTTCATTGGTTGAGCAATCGGTGGGGGCGGGAATTGCAGAAGGACTTTCGAAGTCCGATCGCGGAGCCGCCTTGAAGGAACTCATGGCTGATGCTCCTATTTGGCAACAAACGATTGCTTTTTTAGGACACCCAGTTTTGTCGCTTCTTCTGGCGACCATTCTGACCTTGTGGCTGCTGGGAGCAAAGCGCGGGGCGACACGTGATCAGCTGATGGAAGTTTCGACACGGGCCTTGGGGCCTGCGGGGATTATCATTCTGATCACTGGTGCTGGTGGGGTTTTCAAAACAATGTTGGGAAAAACCGGAGTCGGCGATGCTCTTGCAAATACCCTTGATGGTCTGGGAGTTGGACCGCTGATTCTGGCTTTCTTATTTTCGGCGATTTCTCGAATTGCCCAGGGGTCCGCGACGATGGCAATGGTGATGGCCGCATCCTTGATGAGCCCAATTTTGGCCAAGATGGATCTTTCTGATGCCAAACTGTCTTTGATTGTTGTGGCGATTGCGAGTGGCGCAGCTGGGTTTTCGCATGTCAATGACAGCGGGTTCTGGATGGTGAG
>JAKMEV010000294.1:0-9650 GCA_022425785.1 Akkermansiaceae bacterium
TCAAGGTGATCATCTCGATCTCGCTCATCGCGGGTATCTGGATGCCGATACTGGTGGTGCCCTCGGCCTCGCTATTAATACTGCTCATGGTTGGAGCTTTTGTGATGCACCTCAAGGTCAAAGACCCATTTACGAAAGCTGTCCCTTCACTCCTGATGCTCGGCATGGCCGTCGCAATCGCTTTACTCTAAAACCGACTAGTAAACTGCGATTGCCAGGTAGGCACTAAGAACCAGATAGGCGATCGCCGGCAGGGTTTGCAGCACGCTGTCCTTGATCTTTAATCGCACCCCAACCCCGCCGAGCATCAACAAGGCGAGACCGCTGGAGGCCGACTGTCCTACCCAGGGGATTAGAAAGCCCACAATGAGGCCGACCGAGCCTAACAGCTGTAGGATCCCAACGAGCTTCCTGAATCCCGGGAGCCCGTAGCGGCGGTATTCCCGCTCCATCCAGGAAGAGGCAAAACACCCGCATCCAAAAAAGATGAAAGAGATTGCAGAAATCCAGATAAGCAAATGGTCGATGGTTGAGACTCGCACCACATGCCAGCAAGGCAACCGCTAATCGAACGGCAGCTCTTAAACCAACGAGGCGGTCATTAAAAACGATGTTGATGGAGCTTCAACTATTGAAGAAATCTCAGCTGACACGGACGATCATCGTCGATTTTCGGTCCGGGAACCCGGAGGCCCACGCATTCGGGACGGGGACGTAGAGCATCGAATCAATCCACCTTCCCACTTGAATTGAAAAATTTCCTCTCCCAGTGTGGGTTGAAAGAACGACAAGATTGCAAATCCACCATGGAAACCTCCCCCTCGAGACGCCAATTTTTGAATACCACGAAATCCCTTGGTCTTGGTCTGGGCTCTGCGCCCCTGTGGACCGGGATGGATCTTGCTTCAGCCGAGGAAAAAGAAGAGAAAGAAAAACCTTCGACGATGAACACGATGAACACAGGATTGGTCAGCGACCTTCGCTACTTGGAGCATACCCAGGGGGGGACGCACCCGGAATCACCGGCACGACTCAGGGCGATCCACGAAAAGATTGAAGAAGCCGGCTTGGATAAGAAGCTGGTCCCAATCAAACCGACCGTTGACCCCCTGCCCTTCATCAAGATGATTCACTCTGAGGAACATCTCGCCATGGCAGGAAAGCAGGCACACGATGATGCCATTTGCCGGCTCTCTGTTTCGGGCGCCTTGAGCGCGGTCGATGCGGTGTGTGGCGGGAAGTTAAGGAATGCCTTTTGCGCGATCCGGCCACCCGGCCACCATGCCGCGAACAATGGTGAGTATGGCTTTTGTTTTTACAACAACGTCGCGGTGGCCGCGCGCTATGCGCAGGAAAAACACAAGCTGAAGAAAATTCTCATCGTGGACTGGGACTACCATCATGGCGATGGCACCGAGTGGGCCTTTTATGATGACCCGAGTGTCTTGCTTTTCTCCACCCATGCGCTTTATGCCTTCCCGGGAACAGGCGCTGCCGAAAAAACAGGCAAAGGAAAAGGCGAGGGATTCAATATCAATGTGCCCCTGCCACGTGGCGCGAACGACGAGGCCGTTCTTGGTGCCTTCAAAGAAAAGCTCTTACCGGCGGCCGAGAAGTTCCAACCTGACCTGGTTCTCATCTCCGCTGGTTTTGATTCACGCCACGATGATTTGCTGGGTGATTTTAACTTCACCGACAAAGGATTCGCGCAACTGACCAAGTTGGTCATGGAGATTGCCGGGAAGCATTGCGGGTCACGCGTCGTTTCCCTCCTGGAGGGAGGCTACAACGTGCAGGGCTTGGCCCTTGGGGTCGAGGCGCACTTAGAAGCCCTATTGGGGAAGGATGGTTAATTGGAGACAGGATGTCAGGGCCTTTGGGCCGGCGGGATGGGTCCGGGCTGAAGCCCAAGCTCCGCAGAGATTCCCTCTTCACTCCATTTCTTCTTCAATGAACTCAACCACGACGTCGACCAGTTCGTCCATGCCCTCCGCAAGCTCCTCTTCAATCGAGGTGAGATAAGACGACTCGGTTTCGCTGTAATCATTGCGGTCCTCGGTGCGGGTCTCGCACCAACGGCTGGCATTGAGAGGGTCGACCAAGCCGGTCGCACCGATGAGTTCAAAGGAATTAATGATCCGTTGGTGGTTCATTCCGCTCTGCCAAAATTCATGGAGGCAATCCTGACTCTCAAGAACCGGAACAGTCTCGTAGATATCCATGAGGGCGCGTTCCTCGCGGGTGAGATCCCGTTCGGTTGATTCGTTTTCAAGTTGATCCACAAGAACTTCGACTTCATCCGGCCATTCAATTACATCCTGTAAAAGCATCGAGGGTGGATATTGGATACCGAGACGAACTTTGCCAAGAGAATCCATGCGACTTTCTGAGATCAATGAACTCGCCAATCTCTGATGGGGCGCTAGCTTCAAGCCCAATGACCAGAGTGAAACCCTTCAGCTCCCTCCCCCTGCTTCTCTGCCTTCTCCTCTCTCCCGCTCTCATGGCGCAGAAAGGCGTGATCACTCCTGGTGAAGCCTCGAAGAAGGACCGCAAAACCAATCCCGCCTTTGCGAAATCCGTCGACGACCCCGCCCTGCCCCGCGTTCTCATTATCGGGGATTCCATTTCGATTGGCTACACCGCCGGGGCGCGGGAAAATTTAAAAGGCGTCGCGAATGTGCATCGTATCCCGGGGAATGCCGGACACACCGGAATGGGAATTGCGAATCTCGACAAGTGGCTCCACAAAAAGAACGGCTCGTGGGAGTTGATTCACTTCAACTGGGGACTCTGGGATCTCTGCTATCGCCATCCCGAATCAAAGAACCAGGGTAAGCGCGACAAAGTCCGCGGCACCTTGACCCATTCCCCTGAAAAGTATGCCGCCAATCTCGAGACGATTGTCAAGCGACTCAAAGAGACCGGAGCGACCCTCGTCTTCGCCACCACCACGCCTGTGCCCGAAGGTGAATTCGGACGCAAAGTCGGCGACGACAAAATCTACAACGACGCGGCGCTCGCCGTCATGAAAAAGCATGAGATCAAAGTAAACAACCTCCACGCCGTCATGGCCGGGAAAATGAACAAGTTTGGTAAGAAGCCCGGCGACGTCCACTTCACCGCCGAAGGGTCCGCCCTCCTCGCTGAAGCGGTGGCCAGAGGGATTCGCAAGAACCTGCCGAAAGGCGAAGCGGGTAAATAGTTACTTCGATTTCAGACCGACGGTATTCACCGCGATCACACGGTATTGGTGTGTCCTGCCCGCTTCGGGCATGGGGTCGGTGAAGCGCATTTGCACGAGCGGTTGCGCGGGCGTGTCGCTATATAGCAGCCCCTGGAATAGGGGACGTCCGAATTTATTTGTCGGCTTCCCGGGCACGGTGGCAATAGCCTCACCATCACGCTCGATCATGAAATGCGCCAGTCCACTTTCGAGATCAGCAGTGGCTTTCCACGTGAGCTGATTCCCCTTCAACACGAGATTAGTCGGAGCGGGAGGCGGCGTTTTATCGTGAACTTGGGTATCCTCGGTGTAGCACGACCAAGCTTCGAGAAGTGACTCGTCCGGAAGCCAGAGCCATCGTTCATCCTGCTTGTAGACGAAGCCTTTCTGCTTCCCTTCGATGATCCGGAGGTCGCCTCCCGACTCTTTGGGAAGCCGCTTGCGGAGACAGACATCGAGCCAGGGAATGGCAAGGTAGCGTTGGTTCCCACATTCGTGTGCGGTGAGAGGGTCAACAGCGAGGCCGACGTGGGCATCCTGCGACCGGAGGGTATCGATAAAGATTTCATTGGCCGGCCAAACACCAGCGAAGCGTCCGGTCTTCACCGAGTATCCCTCCTTCGTTCCCAAATTACACATCATGGGCACCCTGAGGACGGCACTGGAAAAAATGTGTGGTTTGATGGATGGCCTTTGGGGGTTTGGCATCAGAAGAGGCACTCCGGACCGAAGCCAGGCCCCGGCCACGCGATCAGGATGGAGCATCACCATGCCACCGGCCCAGTGACCACCGCCGCTGTGACCCCACAAGGCCCAGGGCACGGTGGCAAGTTCGGGATGACCGGAGAGCTTTCCGAGATCGACAAGAGATCGACGAAATGCGGCATCCGATCCATTTCGGGGATCACACCACATCTGGCAATCGCCATCTTTGGGTTGTTCGTAGGAGGGAGCCATCAGGGCACAGCCGTGTTTGGCTGCCAGCGCTTGCCAGTGGAGGTCAAAAGCCCCCGTCAATCCCGACTTGCACGAACCGACACCGCACCCGTGTTGATGCACCACGACCCCGCGAAGGGTTTTCACCCCGGGAGGAATCCAGACAGTGTATTTGACCGGGAAAATCAACTCACCTGGTTTGGTCGAAGCCTCATAGCGAACTCTGAAGTAGGGCGGTTCGGCGTCAGGAAAGACATCGTATGGAGCCTCCTGAGCTGAGAGAAACCCCGGAAGGAAGAGAGTGAGGAACAGGATGAAAGATCTCATTGAATTATTTCTTTTAGGTCTCTTAACACGTCTCGAGCGAAATAAATGTAAGAAAAAATGAGGCACGATTGATGTGACAAGAGGCCCCTGATGACTTAAAATTTGGTCCAATGAGCAAGGTGCTACTCCCCCTCTTCGTCGCTACCGCGCCCCTCTTAACGGCCTCGACCGTGGTCTGGACCGCAAGCGGAACGGTGTCCTCGGCAAGCGGCGTTTATGCCGCCGATGGAATCACCGCCAGCACTCCGGTGGATGTGGAGATGAAATACGACGATCAGGCCGGACGGGATGTCCCCAGAGATCTCAGCGGATTGGGGATTCCGATCAAAGATCTCGACTATCGTAACGCGATTAAACTCTCCATCTCAATTACGATAGGAGAGGTTCTATGGCATGGACTGGTTGAGACAGGATCATCAGGATCTCCGTATACCCTCTTTCTGAAGCTCAACGGAACTGACGGAGGATCAGAAAGCCTCACGGCCACCGTTCAAGAAACCGACGGTGCGACCTTTGATCTTTTCCCTTTGGGAAGCGGTCCCGAAAACAAGCTCATTCAGCTGCTGTTTTCCTCGAGCGACAACAACTTCTTAACTGATGAAATTTCCGCCAGCGCCATCCAGGATGAACTGATCACCGCAGCCTCCGGCTCCTTTCAAAGCGGACCGTCGAACAAAGTCTTATTCTCCCTCGATCCTACTTCGGTAAGTGTTTTCAACGAATCCCTCATTCCGACAACGCCCGTGATCAGCTTGCTCAAAACAAACGACAACCTCGCCCTTTCCTGGGAGTCTGAGCCCGGCGTTCATTACAAACTACAATCATCGCTGACTCTGGAAGAAGATTCCTGGGCAGATGCCGCGCCGATTATTTTTGGCAATGGTGGAACAAAAACCAAAAACGTGGCTATCGCCCAGGGCTTTGCCGTCTACTACCGCGTTCTCGCCTTCCCTGCTCCCGAACTTTAAAGGAACCGCGTGCCACGTCCTTTTCCGGCAACCAAGTCGGAGAGCTGCTCGGGCTTGCGCCCGTTCGCGATGGTCACCTGCACTCCGCAATTGGTAGCATACCCAACGGCTTTTAACTTCGAAGCCATGCCACCGATCGAGAACTTTCCACTTTCATCACGGGCGAAATCGAGAACCTCATCGACGCTCGACACCTCCTCGATAATATCTCCACCTTCAGGTGGCATCAGACCATCGACGGTGGTAAACAAAATCAGCTGATTCGCCTTGAGCAATTCGGCCACCTTCGCGGAGAGCATGTCATTGTCGCCGAAACGGAGTTCTTCAATTGCGACCGAATCATTCTCGTTCACGATGGGAACGATCGATCCATGATCAAGGAGGCGACGCATCGTCGCGGAAACCCGGTCGCGGTTTTCTTCGAGATCGGAACTGGTGAGGAGAAGCTGCGCCACATTGAGATCGAACTGCTGGAAGAGCGTTTCGTATCGATGCATCAAACGGGCCTGACCAACGGCGGCGGCAGCCTGACGGCTCTCGACATCGTCGGGATAGGACTCCAGTCCGAGCGCGGAAACCCCGGCCCCGACCGCACCGGAAGACACCATGATACAATGATGACCCTGGGCCTGAAGAGCAGCCACCGAAGTCACCAGGCGCACGAGCGAAGAACCGTCGAGGGTCCCGTTTTCACGCGTCAGCACGCCGGTGCCGATCTTGATGACGATAATGTCGCTCATGGGAAAGAGAATCTACATCCGCTCGGGAACGTCAATGGCAAGAAGGTTCAGGCCCTCACGCAAGACCCGTGAAGTCAGGTCGCAAATCACGAGGCGGCTCTCGCGGGTCTGCCCTTCCGACTTGAGAACGGGACAGGCTTCGAAAAAGGAATGAAAAGCTCGCGCGATTTCCAGCAAGTAGGTTGCGAGGAGATTCGGGCGATAGTCATCGAGAACCAAGCTTACCTGATCGCCATAGCGGGAAAGCATCCGCACGAGATGAATCTCGGCGGGCTCGGTAAGGGCAAGATTGTCGGCGGACAATTTCTCCGCGACTCCTTCTTCGAGCTTGCGGAAGATCGAACGACTCCGCACATAGCTGTAGAAAAGATAGGGTGCGGTATCTCCTTCGAGCGCGACCATTTT
Source organism: Akkermansiaceae bacterium (assembly GCA_022425785.1). Lineage (GTDB taxonomy): Bacteria > Verrucomicrobiota > Verrucomicrobiia > Verrucomicrobiales > Akkermansiaceae > SW10. Next base: position 6,603 of record JAKMEV010000294.1, read on the forward strand.
CTCCAAATCAAACACGTAGTCCGACATGCGGTGATGCGAAAGTTCGGTGAACTTCACTGAATTCACCCCAATAAGTTCGGCCAGAGCAGCCTTCTCCTCATCGCTCTCGAGACGGCTCTTGCCATCGACCACGGCACGAGCCGCTTTCACCGCATCATTGAGGACATCATCGAGCTGGGGCAAATCCCCGGCCCGTGTTTTCAGTGGTTTACCGTCTTTACCGAGAATGGTTCCAAAAGCCACGTGCACCAGATTCACCTGGTCGAAACCGAGACGCGTCGAGACATCGAAAAGCTGCTCGAAGTGCCCGCCCTGACGGAAATCAACGACATACCAAATCTGATCGGCCTGCCATTCATTGACTCGAAAATCAACGGTGGCAATGTCGGTGGTAGCGTAGTTGAAGGCACCATCAGATTTTTGAATCATCATGGGATAATCCTGCCACTCGCCATCGCGATTGATCTTAAACGGATCAGCCTTGGGTTTTACCGTTTCACTGGAGAAGACGCACACCGCTCCGTCACTTTCGCGGGCCAGATCGGCCGCTTTCAATTTTTTGACCAAGGGCGCAAGGGAGTCATTGTAGGCACTTTCGCCCATCCAGTGATCAAAGGTGACGCCAAGGCGATCATACATTGCATCGAGTCCCCTTCGGGAAAGCTCGAGACAACGGGTCCAGATCGCGGTGTTCTCGGGATCCCCCTGCTGAAGCTTCACCAACTCGGAACGGCATTCATCTTTAATCGCCTCGTCCTCCTTCGAGGCATCGGAAGCAGAACGATACAGTCGCAGCAGCTCCTGCAAGGGAGCTTCTTCGAGTTGGGCTTCATCGACGCCTTTTTTCCAGGCCCAGGTGACCATGCCAAATTGCGTTCCCCAGTCACCGATATGGTTATCCTTGATTACTTTGTGACCGAGAGCGGTCGAAATTCGTGAAAGGCATTCCCCGATGATGGTCGAGCGAATATGCCCGATATGCATCGGCTTCGCGACATTGGGTGCGGAGAAATCCAGAACGATCGTTTGCGGGGCTTCCACCTGCTGAATCAGAAGATCATCAGACTCCCACTGCGCTTTTGCCAAATCAGCCCAAGCTTCTGGCTTTAAAGTGAAATTCAAAAAACCAGGTCCGGCGATGGATACCTCGCAAAGATCATCGACGGAAAGCTCTCCCGTAATCTCCTCAGCCAGCGCGCGGGGGTTTTTGCCAACGGCCTTGGCCAGGACCATCGCGGCATTACTTTGAAAATCCCCGAAACGAAGATCGGCAGCCGTGGCGACCTGAATCCGCGATGAATCGGGCACCTCGACTCCGAGCGCTTCGAGCGCAGCCAGAAGTTTACCACTGAGAAGTTTGGGAATGGTCATGACGGAAAAAATGATTAGAGGTCGGCCGCACCGATACAGAGAAGTTCGGAAATTTCTTCGGCGCTTTGTGCTGAGCGGATCTTCTTACGGAGATCAGCCTGGGAAAAGACTTTGGCCAACTCACGAAGGATCTTCAAATGATTCGACGCGCCATCCTCGGGAACGAGAAGCAAACAAACATGGTGTGCCAGACCCTGGTCGGGAGATTCAAAATCAACCCCCTCCTCAGAACGTCCGTAGACCGCCACCTCTTCTTTGAGTCCGGGAACGCGGGCGTGCGGAATAGCAATCCCTGCTCCCAAACCGGTCCCCGTTTGCGATTCACGCTCCATCACGGCCTGGCTGTAACGGTAGCAATCTTTGCTCGCGATTTTTCCGATCTCGGCAAGATGCCCGATCATTTCAAGAACGACCTCCTCGTGCTCGGTTTTATCAAGCTGGAGGATTACGCACTCGGGCGAGATCAAATGACGAAAATTAATCATAAGAAACAATCAGCACAATTCGGATCGTGCGGGGCAATCCTGCTAGAGTGCCTGCCCGAAAGATACAAGAGTAATCCACCCCGCCCTGAAGCTTGACCCAGGGGACACAAAAAGAGAGAAAGCCCCCGATGCTACGCCTTCTTTGCCTCTCTCTCCTCGCGCTGGCCCTCTCATCCTGCTCCTACATCGGATATGGCAGAGGAGACACCTACTACCAGCCAGGGAATCTCGGGAAAACTCCCTCTCCCTCGGAGCGCAAAGCAAAAATCGCGGCCGAGGAGCGCGGGGACTTCTTCTACGGCCGGCGCTACTACGTCGAAAAGACCCGTTTTTGGGGCTATCTCCGCAAACCCGGCCAATCCGCCAAAAAAGCACGTCTCGTCATCTTCAACGAGGCCATAAAACGCAATCCTGACCGTCTCCCCGAAGCCGGAGCACGCAAACTCTACGGATTCGACCAGAATTACGAATACAAGATCTACGGACGCTATACCGGCCGCACTCTTTACGAGCCCAACAGCAACCAGTTTCTTCCCGAATTCCTCCTCACGAACTACCAGCTCCTGGACGAAAACCCCGGTTGGCTCTTCTCACCCAACGACTTCTACAGCCCGGTGCGCCTGACACTGCTGCCGTAGAGGAGCCGAAGGCGGTGCTTTTGGTATCCCCGAACAGGTTTCGGAAACCAAGGATTCTGCGCCAAAAGTGAAACTTCCGGTGACAATCCCACCCGCAATCCCTCTCCTTTCCCCAGAAACCCTCGAATTCGAGCAGCCCATTTCTAAACACGGGCAAAACTGCTCCTTGCCCCCCGCCTACAGACTTTGTGAAAAATTTCACAAAGTCCTTGCGAGCCCCGTCTAACCAGACTTTTATAAGAGCACCGCACTATGAGCGAGACGACGACTTACGAGGCCCCCGATGCTGCCGCAGTAGCGGCGAAAGCTGTGAACGATTATCAGGCCGAAACCGACGATGTGCTCGGTGAAAAAATGGTGCTGAACATGGGACCATCCCACCCCGCCACCCACGGTGTCTTACGCCTCGTCCTCGAGCTGGATGGAGAAATCATTGAGAAAGCCGAGCCCCACATCGGCTACCTGCATCGTGGTGACGAGAAGATCGCGGAGAACATGCACTACAACCAGTTTGTGCCCTACACCGATCGTCTTGATTACCTCGCACCGCTTGC
>JAKMEV010000319.1:0-11213 GCA_022425785.1 Akkermansiaceae bacterium
TCGTCAAACTCCATACTCCGGAGTATCTCCTTGCACAAATCGGCTGGGAGGAACCCACGCTTCTTGAAAAGCTCCACTTCACTCTCGGCTGCCTTCGCAAAGGAAGACTGGCCTTCCTCGAAAAACCACCTTTCGAGCCCGAGTCCGATCCCGAATGTCTCTGGACCCGAAAAGCCGACGAAATCGCAGCTCCCAGCTCGGCCATCGGAAATCGCCTCGCTGAAGATTGGTTTCTCGACAGAGAAAAGATCTCCTTCTTCCCCCTCCCCATGACACCCTCGGCTGAACTTCTCTCGCTCGAACCCGCGACCGAAGCAAAGACCATCGGCTTTCTCGGTCGCCTCGAACCTCGCAAAGGAGTCCTGGAAATGGCTCGCGCCATTCCCTCCATCCTGCGCAAAGCTCCGGAAATCCGCTTTCGCTTCATTGGCCCGACTTGGAATTACAAGCAGAGCGACATGGAGACTTGGATCCGAAAAAACTTCGCCTCCTCACTCCACGCTATCGACTTCGTCGGCGCGATTGGCAAAGAGCAGCTCGCTGACGAATTCAAAAAATGCGACATCATGCTCTTCCCCAGCCGCTGGGAAAGCTTTGGCCTCGTCTGCCCCGAATCCATGTCCGCCGCCCGCGCTGTCATCGGATCTTCCTCGGGAGGGATGGCCGAAATTATCGTCAATGGTGAAAGCGGCATTCTCGTGCCGCCCAAAAACCCCCACGCCCTTGCCAAGGCCGTCCTCAATCTCATCAACCGGCCGGAACGCGTGACAACACTTGCCAAAAATGGTCGGCAACGCGTGCTCGATTTCCTCAGTCACGAAGGTATCCTCCCTCTTCAAATCGCCTCATACGAGCGAGCCATCTCCGCCGCCAAAAAACGCAACGCATGAAAATCACGGTCGTCATTCCCACCTACAATCCAAACCCCAAGTTCTTCGAAAGAACGGTTCAAGGATTGGAAAAGCAAACTCTCGACAAGAAGGAATGGCAGCTCCTAATCATCGACAACGCCAGCACCAGACCTCCGGATCAAAAATGCCTGACCTATCTCGTAAATGCTCGCGTCGTTCGAGAAAGAAATCTCGGACTCACACACGCCCGCCTGCGTGCAATCAAGGAAGTCGACACCGAATTTATTCTCTGGGTCGACGATGACAATATTCTCGAACCCAACTACCTCGCTGACGCTCTCGAGATTTTCAAGACCCATCCCCAGCTCGGCTCCATCGGTGGCCCCGCCATTCCCGAATATCAGGAAGAGCCCCCGGAGTGGTTCGAGCCCGGCCTTGCCCCCATCGGCTGCCGTGATCTCGGAAACAGTATGATCATGACAGGATGGGATAATGAAAATCCCACCTACCCCGATTTTTCTCCGATCGGAGCCGGCATGGTTACTCGCACCGAAGCGATCAAAGAGTGGGCCAAGGCCGTAACCGGTGACAAGTCCCGCCTCGCCCTCGGCCGCACCGGCGACGCCCTGACCTCAGGCGAAGACAACGACATCAACCTCGTTATTCTTCGCAATGGCTGGAACGTGGGATACTTTCCAAAACTTAAACTGACCCACCTCATTCCTCCGGGACGCCTCACTTTGGAATACCAACAAAACATCAAGCGCGTCAGCTTCCGCGATTACATCCGCGTTCTCGACATTCACGGCATCCGCCCCTGGCCCGCCATCCCCCCGTGGACGGTCAAACTCCGCAAGCTTAAAGCCTACTTTAAATTCAAACCAAAGAGCAGCCCTGGCGCCAGCATCCGATGGCATGGCACCTGCGGCCAATTCGAAGGCCAGGCCTCACTCTCCGACAAGTAACTTTCCATGTCCGTATTTCGCAACTTTCTCAGCCAGACCAAGACCGCGCTTTATCGCCGTCCCAAGGAGGAATTGGCCCGCATGGCACGCTGGGGTCCCAAGGCCTACTTCCGCCTCGATGCCTGGAAACACCAAATGGAAGAGGGCGCCTGGGGTCTCAAACCAGTCGAAGCCACCTCCTCCGAACCCCCTCTCGAAATCTGGTTTCTCACCGGAAAAGGCTTTTGGTATCAAAGCGCCTTCTGCGCCTGGACCCTCGCCCACCAAAGCGGACGCAAAATCTCAGTCTCCCTCGTCGACGACGGCACTCTCAGCAACAAACACGAAGAAGGAATCCGTCGCCTCTTCCCCGAGGGCACCACGGTAAGAAAAGAAGAGATCACCGACAAAGTGGAAAGCATTCTCCCGATCGACAAGTTCCCCGTCCTTCGACAACGCTGGAGCGATTACGTAAACATTCGCAAACTTACCGACATTCACCTCGGCTCGACCGGAACCAAACTCGTTCTCGATTCCGACATGCTCTTCTTCGCCGAACCCACCGAAATGCTCGAGTGGTGGGACCAAAAAGACAGCAACGAACTTTGCCTCATGACCGACTGCGAGGAATCCTACGGTTACTCTCGTCCCTTGATGGAAAAACTCACCGGAGCCACTATCCCAAAACTCCTCAACGTCGGCGTCTGCGGAAGCTCCAGCGATTCGATGGACTGGGAAAAACTTGAGCACTGGAGCGCCTATCTCCTCGAAGCCGAAGGCACGTCCTACTACCTTGAGCAAGCACTCGTTGCCATGATGGCTTCCACGCAATCTCACCGCGTCATGCCGGTCGAAAGCTACATTACCTTTCCTGATCGTGATACCGTCCTGAATAAAAGTGGTATTCTCCAGCACTACGTTTCCGACAGCAAACCCTCCTACTTTGGCGACGCCTGGAAACTGGCGACATCGTAAACTCATGAGTAATCCCATGGTCTCCATTTGCATTCCCTGCCATAACGCCGGGGACTATTTGGAGGCCGCTCTTGATTCCCTGCTCGCGCAAACTTACGACAACATCGAAATCATCGTCACCAACGACGCCTCGACCGATCAGAGCAAAGAGATCCTCGATCGCCACCAAAAGGATCACGGCATCATCGTCGTCACCGAGCAATGTGGCAGTGCCGCAAAATCCCGCAACCGTGCCCTGCACGAAGCAAGCGGTGATTACATCAAATTCTTCGACGCCGACGATCTCCTCTCTCCCGAAATGGTAGCCAGTCAAGTCGCCCGCCTCGAGGGAACAACCAACTCCATCGCTTCTTCCGAGTGGGGGCGCTTCTACAACGACGACCTCAGCAGCTACCAAGCCAACCCCGAAGAAGTCTGGCGCGACATAAAAGGCCCGGACTGGCTCATCAAAGCCTGTGTCAACGCTCGCCCCATGATGCAGGCCGGCATGTTCCTCATTCCAAAATCTATTCTTGATGCCACCGGCGGCTGGGATGAAGAACTCACTCTCCTCGACGACTTCGAATTCCACGCCCGCATCTTTGCTCACTGCGACGATATCCTTTTCGTTCCCGACACCATCCTCTACTACCGCTCGGGCATGGCCGGTAGCCTTTCCCAAAGATCCGACCGCGTCGGCGCCGAATCGGCATACCGCTCCTTCTCGCGGGGCGCCGATCATTTCCTTGCCAAACGCGATGATGCCGAAGCAAAAAAATCCGCCGCCGCCATGCTACAGGACTTCATCTACACCTTCTACCCCGCACACCCTGACCTCCTCGCCAAGGCCGCCGCGCGTGTCTCCGACCTAGGCGGAAGCTCTCTCGAACCGGACGGTCCACCAAAATTTCAAAAGCTTCGCAAACTCGTCGGCTGGAAGCTCGCCCGTCGCATTGAATCGGCCACCAACAAATTTCGCCACGCCTAATGAACCTGCAATTTCCCGACAAGGTCGCAAACTACCGCCGTCTCCCTTGCCTCGACGGACTGCGTTGCATCAGCGTCCTGCTCGTTCTCATCGCGCACTCCGAAGACACCCCCCACTACCCCGCCGCATTGGCAGAAATTACGCGCTGGATTCCGCCAGGCACAACTGGGGTGCAAGCCTTCTTCGTCTTGAGCGGATTCCTCATTACCTTTCTCCTGCTGAAAGAGAAACTCAAACATGGCGACGTCAGCCTGAAGCTTTTCTACATTCGACGCGCACTCCGAATTCTCCCCGCCTACGTCGCCTTCCTCATCGTCATTGGCATTATCGCAGCCTTTTCACCTCTCGCTATTTCCGGATCGAGCTGGTTCGCCCTCATCACTTACCTCGTCAACTTCATGGAGGTTCCCAAAATCGCCGACCACGTTTGGAGCCTCTCAGTCGAAGAACAATTCTACCTTCTTTGGCCCTTCCTCTTCTGGCTGTTCCTCGTCAAAAGCGAGCAACCCCGCAAAGCTTTTTGCGTCCTTCTCATTCCCGTCGTTCTCGCCCCCATATGCCGACATCTTGGCTCGCTCGACGAACACTCCGTGCTCTTTGGCGAACACTCCTTTTTCACCCACTTCGATTCCCTCGCCTACGGCTGCCTCCTGGCTTTCGCCCTCGGCTTCCGTGCAAAGTGCGTCGAGACCGTCATGGAAAACAGAAAGTGGCCCGTCTTCATTGGAGCCCTTCTCCTTATCTTCATTCCGCACCTTCTTATCGTGGTCGGAAAGCTTGAGGTGATCACGACTCCACTCGCCAGCAGTTTCAGCGCCTTTGGCATCGCGCTACTCGTTGGCTTCGTCCTTTTCCATCCGCGTTTCTTCGCCGTCTCTTGGCTGGACTGGAAACCCGTCGCCCTCGTTGGTGTGTGGTCCTACTCAATTTATCTCTGGCAGCAAATCTACTGCAGCCCACCCGAGAGCTACGGATTTAATGGTGCGCCTCGCCTCTTCGCCTTCCCCTACTGGCTGGCCCCCGTTTTCGCCACCGCTATCGCCTCCTACTACCTCGTTGAAAAACCCTTCCTTCGGCTCAAAAGCAAAGTAGCTACACGCAAGTAATCATGAAGGGAAAAAAAGTCGCACTCCTCACGCTCCAGCATTTTGCCAACGCTCCGCGGGCGCAAAAGGAGGCGGGTTCGCTGGCCAGGGTCGGGGCTGACGTAACCGTTTTTGGAAGCTGGTGGAGTGACGAGCGAGCTCAAGAAGACCTCGCCCTCGCCGAGCGTCTCGGCATTACTTATATCCCACTCATCGATCTCCGAAATTCTCCTCTCGGATTGCGAATTAAAGGAAAAATCGCACGCGAAGCCTTCAAGCGCTTCGGTATCGTCCTCCCCGAAGTTTACGGCCTCAGCGCCCGCGCAATGATTCGCGAAATTAAACGCCTCAAGCCCGACCTCACCATGGTTCATTGCGAACCCGGACTTTGGGCCGGTCCTCGCTTGATCAAGGCAGGCTTCAAAGTCGGCATCGATTTCGAGGATTGGTTCTCCGAAGACCTCCTTCCCGAAGCCCGCAAGGAACGCCCGGTCGGGGCACTCGCTACAGGCGAAAAATACATGCTTAAAAACGGGGCAGTGAACTTTGCGACCACCGAAGCCATGGCCGCCAACCTTTCCAACTGGGCCGGTCTTGAAACGCCGCCCACGAGCATCCCCAACACCTTCCCTTGGGCGGACTCGCCGAAGGAGGACATCAACGCCGACAAACGAGATCCCAACTGCGTTTCTTTCTATTGGTTCTCCCAAACCATTGGACCGGGACGTGGATTAGAAATCCTCGGTCACGCACTCAGTAAAGTGAGAGGCAATTGGCAACTCCACCTACGCGGCACTCTACGAAACCGACAGGATTGGTTCGAAGAAACCTTCCCGGAAAGCATCCGCGATCGCGTGATCATCCAACCCATCGTCCCGAACAGGGACCTCCCAACCCACAGCGCGAGCCACGACATCGGACTCGCCCTGGAAGATCCCTTCTGCAAAAGCCGCGACCTCACCGCGACGAACAAGATTTTCGAATACATGCGCTGCGGTCTTGCCACCATCGCAACCCGCACTTCAGGTCAGATTGAGGTTTTGAACAAAGCCGAAGGCGTTGGGTGGATCATCGAACCCAAAGACGAAGACGCTCTCATCGAACGCATTCAATTCTGTCTCGACCATCCCGACAAAGTAACCGCCGCCAAATCACTCGCGAAAGAAGCCGCCGCCGGAGTCTGGTCCTGGGAAGCCTTTGAACCCATCCTCGTAGAGAAGATCTCTCAAGCTTTATGAAAGTCCTCATCATCTCACCCCACTTCCCTCCGACGAATGCGCCGGATATGCAACGGGTGCGCATGATTCTGCCCTATCTCGCCGAAGCCGGAATAACCGCCGAAGTCCTCGCCGTCAATTCCGCCCAGGTCGCCGCGCCGGAAGACCCCTGGCTCGTAGAGGGACTTCCCGACGACATCCCCATTCATCGCGTCAACGCGCTCGATCTATCCTGGCGAAAAATCCCGGGCTTAGGCACCCTAAGCCTCCGGGCCAAACGCGCCCTCCGAAAAAAAGGCGATGAACTTCTCAAGAACGGGAAATTCGATCTTGTCTACTTCTCCACTACCCAATGGCCCGTTCATAGTCTGGGTCCACGCTGGAAAAAACGGTTCGGCATTCCCTTCGCCATGGATTACCACGATCCTTGGATTACCGATTACTATCGCGAGAACCCACAAGTCAGACCTCCCGGTGGGCCACTCAAGTACTGGTTCTCCCAGCGACTCAATGTATTCCACGAACCTCGGGTCATCGCCCAGTGCATTGGAATGACCTCGGTTTCCCCCGCCTACCCCAAGCAGCTTGCCAAACGTTACGGCAAGATTCCACCCTCCATCATTCTTCCCTTTCCTGGTGATCGTCGTGACCTCAACCGGGTCACCGACACCACACAGGACCTTTTCGATCCGGAGGACCAATTCACCCACTGGGTTTATATCGGAGCCGGGGGCGCTTACATGGAATCCTCCGTGCGAGGCATCTTCGAAGCCCTTCAGAATCACCCAAAGAAAGAACAACTTCGCCTTCACTTCATCGGCACCTCTTATGCCGGCGCCGGGCGCGGAGAGAAATCAATCGAACCACTTGCTACGGACTATGGTTTGGAGTTCATCGTTCACGAATTACCCGATCGCATTCCCTACTCCACCGCCTTAAGGTGCTTCCTTGATGCCGACGCTCTGCTTGTTCCCGGTTCCAACGACCCCGGCTACACGGCCTCTAAAATCTACCCCTATCTTCTTGCCGGACGCCCCATGCTGGCCGTCTTCCATCAAGAAAGCTCCGTCACCAAAATCATGAACTCGGTGGATGGAGGAACCATCGTAAATTTCGACTCCGACACTTCGATCAAGCAACTCGCCGAAAAGATTCGCGCCACCGCCTTCGATGAAAATGGCGACATCCGAAAAGTCCCTCTCGATGAGGAGGCCTTCATTCCCTACGATGCGAAGTCACAAGCTCAGAAATTGGCCACCTTCTTCAAAACCTGCCTGAAGGAATCCGCATGAACCAACCCCCTAGAAAACGTCGCGCCCGCCTAGTGACACCCGATAATGTGAGCTTCGTTGAGGCCACTTATACGGACACCTCGCGCCAGGCCCGCGGCTTGTTTCGGGGCGGATATTACGCCCTTCTGATCATCAGCGCTCTCGGGCTGGCCACCCTCGTTCTGACTTACGCAGATTACGCCCTGCCCTATGTCATGATCGTGGCTCCGGCGATCTTGGGGTATCGCTATTGGCTGAATCAAAACCGCAACGGCCTTCCCATCCTCCCCATTTTCCTCACCCAGCAGGGCCTCGTCTATGCCATGCCTCTTTTCGCCTACCGACACGAGATCCCCAGTAACTATGAGCAGGTCCTCGTCACTTCCGCTCTCATTACCGGGATCTTTTTCACCTGTGTGATGGCCGGGTGGCACTTCGTTATCAATCGCGGAGAACAGACCCCCTCGAAATTTGATCTCTCGCTTGGCAAGGGAAAGGAAGCGGAAGCCATGTGCTTCACCCTCGCCTCGGGCCTCTTGGTCCTCGCGGTCTTATTTCACTTCGGTTCACGAACCGGCCTGATCTGGAACCTTCTCCCGCCTTCACTTCAAGGAGTCTTCCCTATCTTGCGAACCTTCGCCTCCGCCGCGGCCATGTTGGGCGCACTTCTTGGAGGCCTTGTTTTAGGGAAAGTTTCCGAACCCGGAAAAAAATTACTCTTCTGGGTCTTGGTTCTAATAATCTGTCTATTCTCAATGGTCGACGTCTTGATTTCGGCCGCCAGCAGCATCGTCCTCGCCTCCATCGTGGGCATGGCTCTGGGAAAAGGAAATCCTCCGTGGGGACTCCTAGCAGTAACTCTGGGAATCGTCGGATTTCTCAACCAGGGCAAAACCGATATTCGGGAGCGCTACTGGGTTCCGGGAACTCTCGAAACCCAGCTTAATTTTGAAAATCTCCCCCAATTCTATCTCGATTGGATTGAGACCAGCAGCGAAACAGTTTTCGGCTCCAAGAAAAAAAACAGCGTCGCACCCGAGGAAGGAATGAGCGTCTTCGAGCGGATCAATAATCTCCAAAACACGCTCTACGTCGTCGACGCCATCGAACACAAGAACAAGGCAATCCTCGCCGGTGAAACCTATGCCCTGATCCCCCCACTATTCATTCCACGCGCCTTCTGGCCTGACAAACCATTTGCCCACGAAGGACAAGCCATCCTCAATGTCCACTTCGGCCGTCAGGCCTCGAAAGAAGATACGGAAAAGGTGTTCATTGCCTGGGGACTTCTGCCCGAAGCCATCGGAAATTTTGGAGTTTGGGTCGGTCCTGTTTTATTCGGCCTTCTCATGGGTGCCGCATTGGGCTGGTTGGAGCGCACATCCATGCGCAAACGTGTCATGTCGGTGGAAGGCTTCATTCTTGGAGGACTCCTTCTCATCACCGCAGGATCATACGAAATGGTCGCCAGTGTCCTCCTCACATCCACATTCCAGTTTCTCGTGGCCGTCACCGTCGCCGGATCAGGTCTTTTCATTCTCTTTAAAAAAGATCAGGAAGAAGAGGCCAAAGGCCCCAAACCCAATCGACATTACCAATAAAATGGCCTCCAAAGTGAAACGACTTGCGGTGGTCATTTCCCACCCGATCCAATATTACTCTCCGTGGTTTCTCCATCTCGCGGACAGAGATGAATTAAAGCTCAAGGTCTTTTATCTTTGGGATTTCGGCATCAAGGAGACGACTGACGAAAAGTTCGGAACTTCGTTCAGCTGGGACATTCCACTGCTCGATGGCTATCATTCCGAATTCCTCAAAAACCAAAGCAAGGACCCCGGCACACACCATTTCCGCGGACTGGATAATCCCGGAGCGGTCAAAGCCATTTCGAAATGGAATCCCGACTCTATCCTGATCTTTGGATACAACTACGCAACTCATTTGCGCATTATTCTCTCCCGCCAACTTCGCAAGGTTCCCATGATCTTTCGGGGAGACTCCCACAACCTCTTTCCAACGAAAGGCTGGAAACAAAAACTCTCCCGCAACCTCCGGGCCATGATCTTCAAGCGCTTCCAAACCTTTCTTTCGGTCGGGCAGGCCAACGAAGAATATTTTAAAAGCTGTGGCATTAAGAAGAAGAAACTCACGCGCGCCTATCACTGTGTCGACAATGACCGCTTTCAAAACGCCGCGGAGGAAGCAGAGAAGGCAGCCAACAAATGGCGCAAGGAACTCGGAATTCCCAAGAAGGCTTTTGTCTTTCTCTCAGCGGGAAAATTCGAATCGAAAAAGCGTCCTCTCGATCTTCTCTCCGCCTTTGAAAAAATCGACAACCCCGATTGCGCCCTCCTCCTGATTGGCGGCGGGGAACACGAAAAACAATTGAAGAAAACCAAGGACAAACGGGTCTTCTTCGCCCCTTTCCAAAACCAAAGCCAAATGCCCAAAGTCTATGCCACCGGAGACATCGTGATACTTCCATCCTACGGACGCGGTGAGACCTGGGGACTGGCGATCAACGAAGCGATGAATCTCGGAAGGCCCGCCATCGTGAGCAGCCATGTCGGTTGTGGGCCCGATCTGGTCATCGAAGGGAAGACCGGATGGATTTTTCCGGCCGGAGACGTCAAGGCGCTCAGAAAAGCGATGAAGCAGGCGCTGAAGAACCCTATCGAAACACACAAGATGGGGCAGCGTGCGCAAATGAAAATGGACAAGTTTTCCTACAAAGCGGCAGGCGATGCTCTCATCGCAGCCATCATGAAATGAAGCCCTCACCTGACAACTCCCCCCCGGTGGTCTTGGTCCCCGAACTCTTTCGGCTCACCGGCGGAGTACAGGTCTTTTCACGGCGCACCATCGAAGCGCTCGATGAAATCTATGGACACCCCGTTCCAGTCATTTCCCGAAACGACCGCCGAAGCGACTGCCCTGACGACTTCTTGAAAAATCGTTCCTTCACCGGATGCGGTTCTCTCCCCAACTCCCTGCGACGCTTTGCCATCATGGCAGCTAGCCTCACCAAAGCTTACCCATTCTTTTTCTCGACCCATCCCCATTTCACTCCTTGGCTCAAGCTCCACAAGAAACCTTATCTCAGCGTGGCCCACGGCATCGATGTCTGGAATATCGAAGACAGCAAGATCGCTGATGGCTTGCGATCCGCCAACTGTGTTCTACCGGTGAGCAACTACACCGCCGAGCGACTCCGCAAACAACTTGGAGATAACGTTCCACCCATCGAAGTCTTCCCAAACACCTTCGACGCAACACGCTTTACGGCCATCCCTTCCAAGACTCCCTGGCGTAAAGATTTGAGCCTCCCCGATAACGCTCAAGTCATGCTCAGCATGTGCCGCGTCAGTAAAACCGAAACAGCTAAAGGCTACCATCGTCTCCTGCAACTCATGCCCCAACTCATCAAGAAGCACCCCAAGCTTCATTGGGTGCTCGGAGGCAAAGGCGACGACCTCGAAAACGTCAAACAAATCGCAGCGGACCTTGGCATTTCCGGTTATTGCCGCTTCCCCGGCTTCGTCCCTGACGAAACCCTCCCTGATCTCTATCGCAGCTCCGATCTTTTCGTTCTTCCGAGTAAAAAAGAAGGCTTCGGCATTGTCTTTCTCGAAGCCGCCGCCACCGGACTCCCCGTCATCGCCGGCAATCGCGACGGCTCGGTCGATGCTCTTGCCAATGGCGTACTCGGCGCCTTGATTGACCCCGAAAGCGACGAGGAAATCTCCGCTGCCATCGACAAAGTTCTCACCTCTCCTCCGCGAAACCGCCAAGAGCTTCACGACGACTGCACCAAACGATTTGGCAAGGATGCCTTCCGCAACCGACTCGCCAAGATCCTTTCGAACCATCTCTGATATGCGCATTTTCCACACAGTTGCCAGC
>JAKMEV010000325.1:0-5113 GCA_022425785.1 Akkermansiaceae bacterium
ACCCTGCGGCGTTTTTTTAGCTAAGCTTTATGATAATTATAACCTTTAACCCGCTAGCAAAGTTCGCCCTCCCGTAGGGTGTGGCTATGCTCTGACGTTCGCCTAGACAGTTCAGTCTCGATTTTACAATCACCTTACAACTCTGAAGAGCGTGGTATGCTACTATCTCAGCATGACTGATAAACCAAAGTCCCAAATCGTGATCAAAAGAATACTAGTTTTGTGCGCCATCACGTTTTCATTCCTCATTTGGCCATCTCAAGGTAAAGAACCTACCCCAGCCGAACCCGCTAAAACGAAGGAGCGAACCGTGTACCTCAGCGTGGACGGAATGGGATGAGTAGGCGGCCGATTTGAAGTGGTGCGGTCTGCACTCGCGAATACTGCTGGGGTTTCTGGAGTCAAAGTTCCTGGACAAAACTCCCTGAATCCAAGAGTGAAGCCAAAAGGGCAAATCATTCAGTACAACGGCCATGCCAAACCGGAGGATGTGATCGCCATCCTCCAGAAGAATATATTCTTCAAGGTCAAGGTGGCTGAGCGTCCTGCTCCCAAGACCAAACGCGGCGAACAAGGCGGCGCTGACCAACCCGCTACCGCCGTGGAGTCGAAGTCAGAAGGTAAACAGAAACCTTAAACCGGTGCCGGAGGCGCGCTCCCGGTAGCGGCTGGCAGGCCTCGGACGTTCGCCAGCATATGTCACATCGAGAAACACCCGACGAGCAAGAGAAGCTCAACCCACTCAAGAAACGTCGATGGCGTCTTGTCGTATTCCTTGTGGCGCTCGCGCTCGCCTCGCTGTTCTTCCAGTTTGTCATTGAAGCGCCCATTAACATTCCCGATTCCTTTCTCGCTCTGCCAGTCCTTTCTCTGTGGCAACCTCTGTTCGGCATTCCGCTCTTCGCCCTTTCCATCTGGTGGATTCTAAACCGGAGACTTCCGCTGCTGGTGCTTCTGGTTCCCCTCGCACTCATAGGCTACTGCGGCCGCATCTTGATCGGTAGCCCCCCAGAAAGATCGTCCGAGGACCTCGAAGCCATGAGGGAGGTTATGTCGGAACAAGAGTTTGAGCTTTACTCGGAGGACCACGATCAGCCTCGCTATAAGCGCGACATATTCCCGCCTTTCAAGTAGAGGCGAACAAGCCGAGGATGCCAATCCTGATCACGTTATGAGTTGAAGGTTTTCCGTAACTTCGATACTCTCTCAGTATTCGACTTCCGCCCTCGATCAGGATGGCATCTCTAAAACGTTCGGGTAAGAATTGAAGACTCCGTGAAGACCATATCTGACAAGATTGCTGAGCTTGGCGGAGAGCTCGGTCCGCCCGCGTCTGTCGACGAGGTTGCCGAGCTCGAGGCCAGACTTGGCTTTTCTCTACCCAAGGGACTTTTGGAGCTCCTCATGAGTCACAACGGTAGCACCAGGGACACGGATGACGCGCTGTGGCGGTTCTGGCCGTGTGCCGAGATCACTACCCATCGCGAGTATCGCGGCGAGGCGGACTTCACCCCGGACAACAACGATCTTCGGGCTTTGGATCCGTCTGCATCCCGTGTTTTGTTGGCGGGCCAGAATCTGATCCTTTTTGCAGACTCTCTGATCGACGCTCCGACGTATGGGGTATTCCACTCGCCCGGCCATCAATGGCATGGAGCGGTTTTTGATACCTCGAACGGATACCTTTCTGCGCGGAATTGGGACGAGTGGGCAGCCGCTTTTGTCGACCGTGGAGAAGATGGCCTGCTCTTCCCCGAGACACTAAATGAACCTGAACAGGATACTGCGATGAGTTGAGGCGAAGATGGTTGATTGTCTCAACGAGAAAGAAAGATGCCTCCCGGCGAGATTCTCGCGGGAGGCATTTGATGATGAAGTGAGTTTGTTGGACCAGTAAATGGTCAGCGGGTGGCCGCGCCGCTCTTCTTATTTCTTGGGCTTGAAGTTGGGGTGCAGCTTTTGGATTTGCTTGAGGCTGTCCGGGCGGTTTTTGAGGACGTTCATGGCGCGTGCGTTTACCTTGCCTTCGAAGCCGGCGAATTTGGCATCAGCGGGCATGACCTGGCTGTCCCAGGCAGCGAGGTCGGAGGGCTTGACCCCGACACGGTAGAAGGAACCGGTGGTGTAGGGAGCGGGTTGGAATTTTCCGACGATGCTGGCATCGAGATCGGCGGTGATTTTGTCTTCGAGTCCGAGCGCCCAGAAGGAGGAGTTGATGAGGAAACGGCGGGCGTTTTCATCGAGGACGTCTTCGGAGGCTCCGAAGGAAGTGTAGACGACGCGGGCTTCTTTTTTGGCGCCGGAGGGAGCGACGTAGGAGTTGCGGGTCCAACCGGCGTTGACGAGGGGCCTGTCTTTATTGATGTCTTTGCTGGGTCCGAAGGTGTTGAGGACCTGGACTTCGAGGAGAGGGGTGGCGTCGGCGGGGGGCTGTGACTTGTAGGCGCCGGAGTAGGTGTGCATGGGCTTGACGCCGGTGAGGACGGCGTGCTTGCCGATTCCGGAAATGGTGCCGCCCATTTTATGGTTGGAACCGTAGTGGCTCTGGCCGCGTTCTTTGTTCCAGGTGTTGCCGTAGACTTGCTCACCGAGACCTCCGCGGTAGTCGTCGCTTCCGTAGTTGAAGTTGAGCTTGGCCCACTTGCCTTTTTGGCCATTGAAGCAATGGGTCGAGGTGCGCAGTCCGATGGTGGGACCGCCGCGCTCGAAGTAGGCGACAAGGGCGTCGGCCTGATCATCGGGGAGCTTCATGAAGCGGGTGTAAAAGAAGAGGAGGTCGGCGTCCTTGAGGACATCGATGTTCGGGATGGGGGTGCCGCCGCCTTTGATGTGGCCGTTTTCGTCCATTCCGAAAAGGACGGTGCATTTGAAGCCGTGGTGTTTGGCGAGAATCTTGGCGATCAGTGGACAGGTTTCCTCCGAACGGTATTCGTGGTCGTTGGCGATGAAGACGATGTGCTTTCCTTTGCCGGGGCCTTCGGTGCCTTCGTAAACGAGAGGTGCGGCGGCAAGGAGGCTGGCGGAGGTCATGAGTGCGAGGAGTGATTTTAGAATCATGGGTTGATGGATACGTTGATCGGGAACTTGTTTGTCTGAAATTTTGGAAGAATGCAAGTTTTGGGGGATCGGAAGAATACGGGATGGAACTTGTCAGGTTGCTAATAATGTTGGAACAGAATTGGTCACGGTGTGCCTTACGCCACCGCCAGCTGCGGGCTCCCGCTGGTTTTTCCGGTTAAGAGTTGAGCAGGAGTGAAATCTTGCACTGTCTTCTAAATTTAAATATCGACTGTCGGGATGGCTCAGTTTTCACGTTTGTTGCTTTTTTGCCTTTTAGCCCCCTACTCGCTTTGGGCGGAGGAGAAACGGCCCAATATCATTTTCCTCTTCGCCGATGACCAGAGCACCTACTCGGTGGGCGCTTATGGCAATAAGGATGTTGTGACTCCGAATATGGACAAGCTAGCAGCGGACGGATTGATCTTCGACCGGCACTATAATACAACCGCGATTTGCATGGCGAGTCGGGCGAATGTCTTCACCGGAATGTATGAATACAAGACGGGTTGTAATTTCGAGCACGGGAATATGCATGCGGAGGTCTGGGAAAAGTCCTATCCCAAGTTGCTGCGCTCAGCGGGATATCTCACGGCTTTTGCGGGGAAGTTTGGTCTTGTGGTGCAGGGGAAGGGGCTTTGCGAAGAGGACTTTGATTTTTGGGGCGGAGGTCCGGGGCAGACGAACTATGCCACGGCGAAAAATAAATCGATGAAGAAATACGCCGAGGAGTTTCCGCATTCGACTTTGTCATACGGAGCTTTTGGTCGGGATGTCATTCGTGATTCGGTGAAGCAGAAGAAGCCCTTCTGCGTTTCGGTTAGCTTTAAAGCTCCGCATAAACCGGCAACGCCAGATCCGCGTTTTGATCACGTCTATGCCGGCAAGAAATTCACTAAGCCCGCGAACTACGGTCGGGAGTTTGGTAAACATATGGCGCCGCAGGGCAAAGTTGGCCGGCAGTACGAACGCTTCGAGTCGTGGGATTACGATAAGGATTACGACAAAGTGATGGCGACCTATTACCAGCAGGTTCACGCCATTGACGTGGCTCTGGGAATGATTCGCAAGGAGGTGGAAGCGCAAGGGATCGCGGACAATACCGTCATTATTTACACCAGCGACAACGGCTTCATTTGTGGCTCCCATGGCTACGGCTCTAAGGTTTTACCGATGGAGGAATCCTCGCGAGTGCCTTTGATGATTTTTGATCCTCGGAGTAAGACTGCGGGAAAAGGACTTCGGTGCGGCAAGCTCACAGGGAACATCGATTTTGCTCCGACAATGTTGGAGATTGCCGGATTGCCGGTTCCTAAAAATATGGATGGCAAAAGCTTGCTTAAAACCCTCGATGATCCTGAAGCCGGTGGTCACAAGCAACTCGCGTTCATCAACGTCTGGGGTCCGATTGCTAGTCACAGCCTGACTTGCGTGACGGAGACCCAGAAATACACCTATTGGTGGTATGGCGATGAGACGATGAAACCGACTGAGGAATTTTATGATCTCAAAAACGATCCGCTGGAGCTGAAGAATGAAGCGGATAATCCTCAGAAGTCTGCTGCGCTTTATCAAATGCGGAAGCGCTATGACAAGGAGTTGGGCAAGTGGAAGCGCGAGGCGGTGCCCTACAATAATTACCAGCCTTACGGAGTCTACTTCGACCGGACGATCCGGATTGAAGATAAGAAGCTGCCGGTGAAAAAGAAGCCGAAGGAAAAGCGGAAATAGGAACCACGAAAAAGACGAAACATACGAAGGCCTGAAGGTTTTCGCAGGCTTCGCCAGATTCGTGGCTGGGAATTTTTAGGCCAGCTTGTAGTGCGCTGCCCAATCTTTGCGCGGCGCGGGGCCGGAGAGAAGGGCGTTGGCCTCGTCGTTGCCGATGAACTTTTTGGTCTTGGGATCAAATTCCAGTTTCACGTTGAGGAACTCCGCAACGACACCGAGAGTAAGGACTTGCGTGAGAGGGGCTGCGACGCTGAAAGGTGAGTCGGTTTTTCCGTTGCCCATACAAGCCTGCACGAAACTTTCCATGTGATCGAATTTCGGTCCT
>JAKMEV010000369.1:0-4636 GCA_022425785.1 Akkermansiaceae bacterium
TATGACAAGGAGTTGGGCAAGTGGAAGCGCGAGGCGGTGCCCTACAACAATTACCAACCCTACGGAGTCTACTTCGACCGGACGATTCGTATCGAAGACAAGGAACTGCCCAGGCAAAGGAAGTCGAAATAGTTGCCTCGCGAGACTTATGGAAGGATGAGCTCGAGTGCTCTGTTACAGGACTGCTCTCGGAATTGATGGGGTAGGAATTAAGCCAACTTGTAGTGCCCGGCCCAATCTTTACGCGGCGCGGGGCCGGAGAGGAGGGCGTTGGCCTCGTCGTTGCCGATGAACTTTTTGGTCTTGGGATTGAATTTCAGTTTCACGTTGAGGAACTCCGCGACGACACCGAGAGTAAGGACTTGCGTGAGAGGGGCTGCGACGCTGAAAGGTGAGTCGGTTTTTCCGTTGCCCATACAAGCCTGCACGAAACTTTCCATGTGATCGAATTTCGGTCCTTGGGAATTCATGGCATCCTTAAGGTCATCACGCTTTGACGCGGAGATGATTTTTGAGCGACCGCCGTGTGAATTACGGTGAACGAGATAGTCTCCTTGCTTGCGATGAGCGAGGGTTCCAGCGCCTCCGAGGTTGGGCGCTTTCCTGGATTTGGGATCGAGATATTTTTGATCGACGGTCGAAGCGTAGTCACCACCGGCTTTCCATATCAAATCGACGGCAGGGAGCTTGTCGCCGCGGGCGGGGAATTTGAGATTGATGTGCGAGCTGAGCGGGAAGCTGATTTGGTTGTGGTCGGCGAGAGCGGTGGGATTGATTTCAGTCGGGTAGCCAAGCTTAAGATAGTTGTGGAGGAAATCGATGATGTGGCATCCCCAGTCGCCGAACATGCCGCCGCCATAGAGATGGAAGCCGCGCCAGTTGAAGGTGTGGAATAAGCTGCTGAAGTCCTTCACTTCCCGCGGGCCACACCAGAGATCCCAGGTCTTGAGTGACTCGGGAATGGGTTCGGCTTTGGGAAATCCTTTGATGCGTTTGCCGGCCTCCATGAACCAAAGACCGGGGCTTTTCCAGGCTTCGATCTTTACAATGTCGTCGACTACTCCGCTGGCAACCATGCTCTTGAATTGTTCCGAGCCGCCGGAAGTGTGACCCTGATTGCCCATCTGGGTGACGACTTTGAATTTCTTTTCGGCGCGCATGAGGATCTCTGCTTCTTCGAAGGTATGTGTCAGAGGTTTCTCGACATAGGCGTGCTTGCCGAGTGACATCGCCTGAATGGCCGCAGTGAAGTGCGTGTGGTCGGGAGTGGCCACGGTAACGGCGTCAATGTCCTTGCCCATTTGGTCGAACATTTCCCGGAAGTCGTTGAATTGTTTGACATCGGGATACTTTTTGACGGTGGGGCCGCCCCGCTTAAAATCGACATCACAAAGAGCGATCGGCGTGGCGTTGCCTTTGTTACAATGTCCGCCAACGACAGAGACTCCCCGGCCTCCGACGCCAATGCATCCGAGGTTAATCCGCTGGCTAGGTGGCTTCTTGGGATTGTTCTGCGCCCGTGCGCTGGTGAGGTAGGCCGGGATGAAGGTGAACCCAAACGCCGAAGAGGCGGACTTGGTAAGAAACTGGCGGCGTGATGTGTTGCTGGGCGTGTCAGATTGTTTCATGAGTATTTGTGAGATTCTCTAATACGTGAAACGAAGGAAGAACTTACCGGCTCGTAATGCGGGCGCGGAGGAATTGCTGTGGTGCTGTGAGGTTGCCATTTGATTGCCAGGAGACGGAGAGGGTTCCATCGCCGTTGTAGGTGGCGGAGTGGAGGACGGCGCTTGGTGTCCAGGTGATGAGGTCGGACGATGATTCGACGGTCACAATGACGTCGTCTGCGCCGAGGTTTTGATTTAAGATGAGGGTGAGGAAACTCTGTTCACCGGAGGAGACAATGGTGGGAATGAGTTGTGACCCTACGGCGTATTCTACCAGATTGGCAATGCCGTTATTGTTATCATCCGCGAGAGGATCGCCGGAGAAGGTGGTGGAGTCGGTGCCGCCTGCCGTGCCGCCGGGGAGGGCGCTGGATCGCCAGCTGCCGGGAGCGGAGAGATAGGGTGATCCAGCGGGGTCGATCAGGGTGAGGCTGGGGCCATTCCCATCGGGGAAGGTGGACCAGTCGTTATCGTCGAGGTAGGAAAAGTCGAAGATCGTTGCGCCCTCAAAATCGATAAGGGCAATGCGTTCGCCCGCGTTGGCGAGGCCGGTGTTGTTTTCAAAAATACCGGCGATCTTGAGTTGTTCCGGTGGCGTAAAGGCGACGAAATCTTTGACGATGAGAACACGCTCTCCGGCAGGTAGGGTCGTGTTTTGGGCGAAGGTGAAATCCAGCCCTTCGCTGAAGGTGGCTCCTCCGAGGTCGATGGTTCCGTTTGAGATGTTTAGGAGTTCGATGAACTCGCGGCCTTCTTGTCCGGTGGGCGGATGGTAGTTGAGTTCGGAGACGATGAGGTTTGCTGAACTGGCGGGAGTGCCGACGACGAAGGAAGCTTCGGTGAGCGCGGACCATTCTCCGGAATTGAGCGCGCGGGCCTTGACGGTGAGAGATTGGGTAAGGTCGATGGGAGCCGAGTAAGTCGTTCCGAGGGCATTGTCGGTCCAAGCCTCGCGAGGATCGGAGCCGTCGGTGGTGAAGTAGATGGCGCCAGCCGCTGCGGTAAGTCCGAGATCATATCCGGTTGCGACTTCTCCGCCATGTTGGGAAAAGATGGGCGGGTCGATACTTGGGTAGAGTCCGTGAATGCGGAGTTGGGAAATGACATGTGCGGGACGGGCGGGGAAAAACTGGGTGTTGATGCGATTACGTTCGGTGGTCCATTCGCCATCGCGAGTGTAAGGAACTGAGCGGCGGTGGTCGCCCCAGCGGGCGGATTCGGCGATGACTGCGCTTTCGATTTCGAGAGCGCGGGCTTCGAAGCGTGCACTGGCATTGGTCGGGGTGAAGGCACCTCCATTGAAGAGATGTTCATAGGCGCGGTCGGCGTAGCGGAGTTGGAATTCCGGGTTGTTGTCTTTGAGGCGAATGTAAACCGAAGCGATACTGTCGGTGATGTCGTTGTTGCTGTTTCGGCTACTAGAGTAAATTGGAAAAGGGTAGGAATAGTCGCGAGTGCCGGTGGTATCGATCATGGAATATTCCATGTCCCAGGCGTAGGCCTGCCAGAGACCAGCGGGGTTGTTGCGACGAACAAGGCGCATGTTGTTGTGGCCGAAGTCGTCCGGGCCGTCGCGAGCTTGCATGAACTGGTGCATCAACATGTAGTCGATGAGGTTGTCGACATCCATGTATTCCTGCTTGAGCGTCTCGTATTCGGCTTGGGTATCGAGCTCCGTGTTCGAGTGCGCGATCATGGTATCCCAATGGGTCTTGGTGCCGGATTGGACTTCGACGCTGAAGCGGCGGCTCACGGCGTCGTAGTCGGTGTCGTCTCCACCAAAATGATCTTCGCCAAAAGAACCGTCGGGACGTTCGGTGGGGTTGTAGAGGCCCCAGTAAGTTCCGTTGAGGAAGAGGTGGACGAAGGTCGATCCGGCGGTGGGATGTCCCATGTCTCTCTGGGAGTCTTTGGCGAAAGAGTCCTGGAGGAAGGTCGTTGATTGCCGGTCCAAGGAACGCGAGCTGGTCCAGCTGTTGGCGTTTTGGGCGCGGAGAACGACGGTGTTGAATTTCTGCGAAATGAAGTCCTCACCGAAGAGTGGGTAGTTGAGTTTCTTCGGCCCATAGACGGCGCGGAAGAGAAGGCGAAGGGAGTTCTTGGCACTGCCTCGCGAACCATTGCCATGCATGCGAAGGCCGGCGTTGGTTTGCATCGAGTCGGTGGGATTGTCGGGATCGATGAACTCGATCGAGACGGGACGCTCCCAGGCGAGACCACGTCCGCCGGTGTTTTCGAGAATCCCAATGGAGTTGTCGAAGAGGTTGTCAGGATCGGTGACGATAGAGAGGGTGCGGATGGATTGGAGGGCGGAGGCAATTTCGCCACTGTAGTCCGGATCGGTCACGACATCAGGATCCATTTCGGATTGCTGGATGATGTCGGCGGTGAAGAGATAAGTCTGCGTGTCGATGTTGGTGGGGGTGAGTCCGGTCTTAAATGCAGAGGCGCGGAGGACGGTGGTGCCGGTGATGGACACACTCGCCGAGTCGGGGGAAGCGGTGCCATTGGAGAGCGTCGGGTCGGTTCCGTCGGTGGTGTAGACGACAGTGGCTCCGGGGGTGTCGGTGGTGATGCTGACGGTGAAGGCCGAGGCGTAGAATCCGCGATCGACACCAAAGGTGGTGTCCGCCACGAATCCGCTGGTGGCCGCGCCATTGGCTTCACCGGGTGTGGCCGGAGAAAAATAACCCGCCGGTCCGTAGGAAATGTCGGTTCGCTGGGAAGGGTAGTTGAACTCGTTGATCACCGTGCTGCCATCGGGATCGACGAGGGCGAGGTATCCGCCGCTTGCGGAGATTTTGAAGTTGCTATGTAGCTCGGGAAGTCCACGGCTTGTGCCAGTGGCGAAGACGATGAGGTGGGAATTTCCGTCGAGCGAAACGCCAGCGGGAAAGGTCCACTCGGTGAGGTTTCCGGAGTCGCTGGTGAGATGAAAGCCGTCGAGGTCGATGGCGAAGGCGTTGGGG
>JAKMEV010000404.1:0-9853 GCA_022425785.1 Akkermansiaceae bacterium
TTCCAAAGCCCGGTCATATTCTCGCTGCCCGGGCACGAAATCGTCATTTTCTCCGCCTCCGACAATCTTATCGAGAACCTCGGAATTCCCCACGCTATTGTCCTCAAACCGCTGGGTCCACTTCGTGAGATAGAGATACCCGCCACCTAGCAAACCAACCACAGCGAGCACTGCAAAGAATTTGATGACCGTGAGGACGCCGCTCATACTCGAAAATCCCTAAAGTAATCCGCGACGCTTGAAATCGAAGTGATTGATCTCCCGCGACTTCATGATCATTTCCAAAGTGAATTTCATCACCCCAACCTCCCAGGTGTCATCGACACTCTCGATGATCGCCAGGGAAGGATTCCCTTCCTTCCAGGCAAGCTCGACCGCCTTATCACGGACGTTCTCAATTCGCTCATGAACCAACTCCTCGGAAACCTCGCTTCGTCTAAATTGAAAGCCATACTGCAGGAAACTCAGATCCAATCCCTGCTCTTTAAAATGGTTAATCACGCCGAGAACCTTGGGGTCAAACCCCTCCAGCTCGATATCGTTAAATCCTTCCGGCTTGATCAAAGTAGGCTTCTGCGCCTCGACCTCTCCTCTTCGGACACGCACTGCCCCTACCGAGTCCATCGGCTCGCTTAGAATCTCAAAATTAAAATTCGTGGAGCCAAAGGTATCGATCCGACGATCCGGTTCATAAAGAACCTGGGTCATCTCCATCGCGTATTGAAAATCGTCGGGGCTCAGCATCGTCTCGCGGAAAGTATCGCCCAATAATTGAAACGTGGCCAATGAAAAGGGCAGGTCCCCAATATGGGAAGCCTGCCTTTGATTCAAAAGGGAATCTAAGAAATTAGGTCTGAGCCCCTTCAACATGGGAAATAATGTCACCCACCGAACGGAGCTTCTCAGCTTCCTCGTCAGGGACTTCGATGCCAAACTCTTCTTCCACAGCCATAACCAGCTCGACTGCGTCGAGTGAGTCGGCTCCGAGATCATCGATCAAGTTGGACTCAGGCTTAACCTGGTCAGCGCTGACGCCGAGTTGCTCTACAATGATTTCTGTGACTTTTTCTGTGATGTTTTCTGCCATGACTTAATAAATCTGAATTCGGGATTAGTGGGAAGTGGAGAAATTGGCAATACTTAAAATTCACTCGCTCTTTCCCCCTGATTCCCGGTTTTCCGCGTTTTCTTCCTCGTCTTCCTCGTCATCCTCGACAACAAGCTCGATCAATTCGCCATCAAAATTGGCAAGAATCCTCTGAAATAAGGCCTCCGCAGGCGCTCCCTCTTCCTCCTTAAACTGTCCGTAGACCATCCCATCAACTTTGGCTTTCAGCTCTTTTCCACTGGAATCCTTGTATTTAATGGTAGCCAGCCCCTTGGTTTCCCATTTGCGCTTGTCGATCTCGATCATCTCCGAGAAGGGAATATAAGCCCCGCCGGGCGCATAATAGGCCTCAGTATCCACAGACATTCTTCTCCCCTTGGTCCGGATGAGGAAGAAAATTGCTACTGCAGCCAGGCAAAAACATACAATCGAGGCGTAGAGCTGCTCCTTAATTTTGTAGGCAGGTTTGGGGTCTTCTCCCAGGTCGATGGTTTGTGGCCACCCTTTTTTTCCGCTGTGAATTTTCCAAAGACCTTCATCGCTTTCCTTATCCATCGCCTCCTTATCGGCGAGAATCTTGGGCCATTTTTCCTCAAAATCAGTGTCTTCAGGATAAATACTCTGATCCTTCCCAAAGGGAATCTTCTGATCCCTCACAAATGCTTCCCAATCTTTCCATATTTCGGGGTTGGTCTGGGCCTTTCCCGCCTCACTAAATGCACGATACTGGGCAATGATGTAATTCTTTTTGGGATATCCCACCTTCCAGTCGTAAAGAAAATAGACGGCAAATCCGCCAAACATGACCAGCATCAGAACAATGCGGGTGAGAAACCATTTGGTTGGCTGGCAGACAATCTCTTCGGGGTGGGACATATTGGCTCCGGAAAGAAAACCACCTCTGCCTTCACATGGCAAGCAAGCAGCCCAAGAATCGCGCTCCTAGATCAAACCAACTCCCTCGTTCCTGGCAACTACGGCCAATTTAAATGCTTCCCGATCTCCGTAGCGCTTAATGGAAAACTTCACACAGCGCCGCTCCCCCGGAGCAGGCGACCAGGTAGCCTGCCAAAATTGATACGATGCCCCATTGGTCACGACGGTGACTTTGGACACTCCCACAACTCCTGAACGGTTTCGAACAGATCGGGTGCATATCCGGGCCTGCTCGCTCGCTTCAATCTGTCGTAAGAGCTCATTGCGCCAAGCCCGGGCGACACCGAGAGCATTTTGAGCTCCTCAATGAACGCCATCGCCGAAGTATTTGGCGTATTTCACACCTCGACGCTGCAAGCGAACCTGCCACCCGTGCGTGCTCGCACCAGGCAGGTCGATTCGCGCTAAGGCGTAGTTTTCATCGATCCTGGGCACCTGTTTCCCTCAAACTGGAAACAGATCCACAAACTGTCAAACTCTCGAGGATGAATTTTTAGCGGTCACGACCCCAACCACGGCCTTCACCGTTGATTCGGCCAAGAATGCGATCTTTCGAAGAGTCGTCAATGGCTTGAGACTCCTGCACTTTTGAGATGGCTCCTTCCTTATCAGAGGATGCCATCCTGACCGCAGTCACCCCAACGGTCCATCCACGGGTCCGATCGTCTCCAATCGATTCCGCCAAAGCAAAAGTATCCGGCCCGGATTCCGAGCTGTTCATGATATATGAGGACACCCCGCTATCGCGAACTTTCCCCTCGGGTTGATCGTCGATCCAAGCGCGAGCTTTGGTCGGATCCTGCGAAACCCAGCTTCCCATGACATCCTCAATCGTTTCCCGTTGAGCATCTTCGCTCCCGTTTTCCATCACCCAAGAAACGGCTTCACCAGGGTCGCCCTGAGAAGCCATTTCTTCCGCCACTTTCTCCACAGCTTCATCGCGAGCCTCACCTTCGGCCATGGACAGGGCTTTGGTTGCCGCCAACTTCGGATTATCCAAGGCCAATGATTCAACGGCAGCCCCCATCGCGGCTTCCCGCTCCTCAGCTGGCAATCCGTTGACCCACGACTCGGTCTCCGGCCAGCTCTTCTTTGCCCACTCACTGGCAATCGAAGAGTAGGCATCCTTGAGAGCCCGACCTTCCAGACCTTTCGTCAACTCTGAAGCACGACTTGGATCGGTCACCGCCATTTGAGAGAGCGCTTTCACGGTGGCATCGCTCTTTTCCTTTCCCTCCAAAGTATTCGCCCATTGCAATGCGGCATCGGGATCCTGCTTGGCCCACTCACCGGCAATCGTCGCTGACCCGGAGCCTCCCCCGCGGCCACCCATCATGCCCATCATGGCGAATTGGGTCTTATTACTTTCAAAATACGCGGCAGCTCCCTTGGGGTCGCTTGCAGCCCAGCTTTGCAAAACAGTGGGACGAACAAACATCCCCGCACGGCCCATCCTGGTATTGACGTGCTCCATGGCCAGATAGGGATCGACTTCCGCCCAAGCCCCAAACAGAAGGTATGCCGCCAAAATACGCTCGCTGAATGGCAGATTGTCCAGAGTGCTCGCTTCATCCGCAAATTCATCAGCGGAAAGATTTGAATAGCGATCCAGCAGGGCCTGCAATCGAGCGGTCTGCCCCGGTTCCTGCATAATTTCGACGTAAGAGGAGGTGGAACGACTCCCTCCGGAATCACCCGACGAGGAGCTTCCCCCGATGCTGCGGGAACGGTCTCCGCCCCCACTGATGGCCACGACTTTATTAGACTGTTCGTCTTCCGAATAAGAGGATCCGTTTCCTGCGATATAGCCAATGGCACCACCGACGAGAAGACTTGAGAGAGCGATAGGAAGAATATTTTTCATGGGGATTTCGGACAGATTCTAGTTAGATATAGGAAACCCGCAGAAGAAAAGTTACCACTGCGGGTGATTTTGTGGAAGATAACACAAACAACTACTTAGTTGAAGCCGAAGGCGTTGCCGTGATTGTGGTCGTTCAGGGAATCTTCCTTTTCCTTCGCGGCCTGACATTCCACGGTGAGACGGGCAAATGGCATCGCTTCCAATCGGGGTTGTGGAATTTTTGCCCCGGACACTTCACATTTACCGTATATCCCCATTTCAAGACGCTGCAAGGCTTCTTCAATCTCACCGAGTGCATTCGCCTCCTTCGACAGAAGAGTCAGGGCGAAATCGCGGTCATAGGCGTCTGAACCGGCATCAGCTTGGTGCATTCCCGAACCATTCGCTTCGTTGCCTTCCACGGCATTCTTAATGGTATCCTGCTGCATGCCATACATCGAATCAGTAATCTGATCGCGAAGGTCCAAAAGACGTTGCTTTTGCTTTTTCTCAAAAACGGTGAGCTTGGCCAGAACATCCGGACGAACATATTTCCGCTTCACGACGATAGGTGGCAAGGCCGCCTCATCATCAAGCTTCTTCTGCGCAGCCTTGCTCAATTTCTTGGCCGCTTTTTTAACCGGGACTTTTTCCTTCGCCGGAGCGGCCGCTTCCTTGGTCGAGGTTTTTTTAGCCAACTTTTTAGCGGCCTTCTTGGCTGCTTTCTTCGCGGGAGCTTTTTTGACCGGTGCCTTCTTGGCTGCTTTTTGGGCCACTTTTTTCTTGGCCGCTTTTTTTACAACCTTCTTTGCTGGAGCTTTCTTTGCTGCTTTCTTAGTCGCTTTCTTTGCTACTTTCTTGGAAGCCTTCTTTGCTGCTTTCTTTGCAGGAGCTTTTTTCGCGGCCTTCTTCACTGCTTTCTTCGCTGCTTTCTTCGCAACTTTTTTGGTGGCCTTCTTCGTCGGTGCTTTCTTGGCCGCCTTTTTGGCGGACTTCTTAGCAGGTGCTTTCTTAGCTGCCTTTTTGGCGGCCTTCTTTTTTACAACTTTTTTAGCCATGGGAAAATGCTTGGGGAAAAGGTTTCAGATGGGGCTTGGGCCACTGAATTCGAGAAAACGATTCAGAAGGCGGAGACAACTAGAGGGTTTATAACGACGGCGCAAGCTGATTTTCCACCACGACTTATTCACAATGCCACCATGCTCTTGAATTCTGCTCGCAGCCTCCTAGGATCCGCACCGTTATATGGATCTCGCCTCGATACTCGAATCTCTCCTCATTGCCTCGGAGTCCCCTCTGCCTACCTCAGAATTAGCCCGATTGGTCAGAACAAGGGCTGCCGAACTCTCCGATGACTCAATCACGGAAAATCCCGAACACACTCTGGATCCCGATAGTCCGGAGGCTTCCCTCGACCTCGAGAAACTCTCTCAACTCACTGATGAAGAGGTTGTTTTAGCTCTCACAGAGCTTAACAAGACTTACGAAGCCGCAAATCGCTCATTCGTCGCTGCAGAGCGGTCCAAAGGTTGGAAAATCTACACCAAGCCGGATTATGCCGGTTTCGTGAAACTCCTCTTCCCCGGCCGGAAGCCCGAACGCCTGAGCGCTCCGGCGATGGAAACTCTCGCCATTATCGCCTACCGCCAGCCAGTCACAAAATCTGCGCTCGAAGCCGTCCGCGGCGTATCCTGCGACGGAATGCTCCAAAAACTTCTCGATCGCGAACTCGTGAAAATCGAAGGCCGCGCCGATCTCCCCGGTCGTCCCCTCCTCTACGCCACTACCGAACTTTTCCTAGAGCACTTTGGCATCACCGACATCGAAGCCCTCCCAAACATCGGCGAACTCCGCCAAGTCGAGCTTCCGGACGGCACCGAAGAAGAGGAAGCCTCAGAGGAATCCGAGACCAAAACCGAAGAGGCCGAAAAGCAGCTCGCTCTCAGCGCAGTGGAAAAACCCAAGGAAGAGGCTTTACCGGAAGAAGACCCCTCCGAGGAGGGAACCCCAATCGGCTCCGAAAGTCCCGGGGAATCCTCCGAAGAAGAATAAGCGATCTTTCAGTAACACAATAACATCGTTCCATGCCTCTCAACGACATTCGTAAAACGATCGATTCCATCGACACCCAGCTTCTCGATCTCCTCTCACAAAGAGCGGACGCCGTCCACGAAGTTGGTGAGATCAAGAAGAAGGAAGGTCTCCAAATCTACGCCCCCGAACGTGAAGACGCCCTCCTCAAGTCTCTTGTCGAAAAAAACAAAGGACGCCTCCCCGAAAAATCAATCCGCGCAATTTACCGCGAAATCATGTCCGCCGCCCTCGCCTTGGAAGACGACCTGAAAATCGCCTACCTCGGACCTAAAGGGACCTGGACCCATCAGGCCGCCATCCAAAAATTCGGCCACTCCGTCGAATACCATTCCCTCGCCAACTTCGCCGAAGTCTTCGACCACGTCACTCGGCGCAGAGCCAACTATGGCGTCGTCCCCATCGAAAACTCAACCGAAGGAGCTGTTTCCCACACCTTGGATCTCTTCGTTGAATCCCCCCTCCGCATCTGTGCCCAAATCCTCCTTCGCATCGAAAACGGTCTCATGGCTTCCATTCCACGCGAGGAAATCAAGACCCTCTATTCCCACCCACAGGTCTTCGGCCAGTGCCGTAATTGGATTCTCCAAAATTTCCCCGAGGCTGATCTCGTCGAGGTTTCCTCCACTACAAAGGCCGCCCAATTAGCCAAGCAGAATGCCGCCGATGGTGCCGCCGCGATGGGTGGACCGCTTGCCGCTGAACTTTACGAACTCACCATGCTCGAGGAAGCCGTCCAAGATCGCGCCACTAACACAACGCGCTTTCTTGTCATTGGCGAAGAAACCTGTCCCTCCACCGGAAAAGATCGCACTTCCATTCTTTTCTCCGTCCACGATCGACCCGGCTCTCTCGTTAAAGCCCTCCAGGCCTTCGATTCCTTCGAGATCAACATGTCCAAGATTGAATCCCGTCCCTCCAAACAAAAGGACTGGGAGTACATTTTCTATGTCGATCTCGCCGGTCATTGCGAGGACCCCGAAGTCCGCGATGCTCTCCATACCCTTGAGACCCACTGCTCTCTTGTGAAAATCCTGGGATCCTATCCAGATCTTTCCCTGTAGATCCTTGATTTTTTCTTCCCTTCCGGCGAATTGTCTGACAACTTTCCGCCGCCATGCTCCAGGAAGGTATTCTTAATCCACAGCTCAACGATCTTCTTTCCCGAATTCGCCACACCAACACCCTGGTCATTGCTGATTGGGCCTTTCCTTACTGGAATGACGTTGAAATTGTGGACCTCTCTCTCACTCGCGGCATTCCCCTCATCACCGATCTTCTCGATGTCCTGAAGGCGAACTTCAAGGTCGGGCACATTTGGCAGGCCGAGGAATTCCTCAACACCAATCCCGACGAGGTCATCACGAAATACAACGACAGCTTCGACGGCTTCAATAGGCTCTATCCCGAGCTCGAAGTCAGCCGCCTACCCCACAACGACTTCAAAAAAATGGTTCCCGACGCCGTTGGCCTCATTCGTACTGGCGACCCCACCGCCTACGGCAACATCATTCTCGAATCAGTTTAATTATTTCAAATTAACGCACCGATGAAATCTGCAATCACCCTTTCCCAGGTCCCCGAGGCCGCCGCCGGACCCTTCGTTTTCCACGAGCCTCTCGCCGAAGGCTTTGCCTCCGCAGCAAAGCACGGCTACGACTCGGTCGAACTCTTTTTCCCCGGACCCGACTTCATCACGGTCGATGAAGTAAACGCTCTCGCCGCCGAACACGGCCTCGGCATCGCCGCCGTCGGAACCGGAGCCGGCATGGTGAAGCACGGCCTTTCTCTCACCGATCCCGATCCCTCCATCCGCAAAAAAGCCCTCGACTTCATTCTCCAAATGATCGACTTCGGCGGCCAACTCGGTTGCCCTGCCATCCTCGGATCGATGCAGGGAAAATGGGGCGGCGACGTCTCCCGTGAGCAAGCTCTCCAATGGCTCGCCGACTCCCTCAAAGTCGCCGGTGATGCAGCTGGCAAACACGGCGTCACTTTCATCTACGAACCCCTCAATCGCTACGAGACCAACTTGATCAATCGCCTCGCCGAAGGCGCCAAGTATATCGAGGACAACAATCTTGAGAACATCGCTCTTCTTGCCGACCTCTTCCACATGAACATCGAGGAAAGTGACATCGCTCAAGCGATCATCGATGCCGGAAAACACACTGGTCACGTTCACTTCGCCGATTCTAACAGAAACGCCATGAGCATGGGCCACACTGATTCCGCCCCCATCATCGCCGCCCTTAAACAAGTCGGATACACCGGTTACCTCTCTGCCGAAGTCTTTCCCAAGCCCGACGCACAAGCCTGCGCCGCCCAGGAAATCAAGGCCATCAAAGAAGCTCTCGCCTAACCCAAATTCATTTCCAAAACATGGAAACACGTCCTCTCGGCAACACCGGAATCGACCTGCCGGCTCTTTCTTTTGGCGCCTCTTCACTCGGTGCCGAATTTCGCTCCATCGATCTCAACGAGGCCTTCGGCGCGGTCCACACCGCTCTCGATCTTGGCATGAACTTCATCGACACCTCGCCCTTCTACGGTCGCGGCATGTCGGAAGTAATGCTTGGACAGGCTCTCAAAGGAATTGATCGCGAGAGCTATCTCCTCGGAACCAAACTCGGACGTTATTCGCTCGAGCACTTTGACTTCTCAGGCAAACGCGTCGACGAATCTCTCCATGTTTCCATGCACCGCATGGGGACTGATCACCTCGACCTCATTCTCCTTCACGACGTCGAGTTTGTGAAGCTCCCCCAGATTTGGGAAGAAACCATCCCCGCCCTCCTCAAGGCCAAGGCCGAAGGAAAAGTCCGCGCCATCGGCTTCTCGTGTT
This sequence comes from Akkermansiaceae bacterium, assembly GCA_022425785.1. Taxonomy (GTDB): domain Bacteria; phylum Verrucomicrobiota; class Verrucomicrobiia; order Verrucomicrobiales; family Akkermansiaceae; genus SW10. The sequence goes on from JAKMEV010000404.1 coordinate 8,824, forward strand.
ACCCCATGGCTTGCTTCAACACCGTGCTTGATAAAGTAGAGGACGACATCGATTGCGTTCTCTCCTATAACCAATACACGCTCCAAAATACGGCCTTTGCCGACGACCTCGTTCCTCGTTTGAAGAGCAAAAATCTCGGAGCAATCAACGCCGGCCCCTTCTCAGCTCGACTCCTCACCAACGCCGAACTTCCCGAATGGCTCAAGGAGCCCGAGGAAGTCAAAGCCGCCGCCCGCGCCGCCGCCAAACTCTGTGAAGACAACGGCGTCGATATTGCACAACTCGCTCTACAGTTCTCCTGCGAGAATCCCGACATCGCCTCTACCGTCGCCGGATCCGCCAATCCCAAAAATGTCGCGAAGTGGGCCAAGTGGCTCGCCGAACCCATCGACCGAGATCTCCTTGCAGCCGTCCAGGAAATCTTCGCCCCGGTCAAAAACATCGGACACCTCGAAGGACTTCCCGCAAATAATTAATCACTTTCTAAAATGTCATACGCCATTGAATTCACCGACGTCAAAGAGATCAACGCCGTTGACCTCCCCAACATCGAAGCGCCCGGACCGGGAGAAGCTCTCGTCCGAACTCATCGGATGGGAATCTGCGGCACCGACCTTTCCTGTTATCTTGGGAAGTTCCCTTTCTTCTCTTATCCGCGCACTCCCGGACATGAACTCGGACTGGAAGTCATCGCAGTTGGTGAAGGCGTCACGAATGTAAAGCCCGGGGACAAGTGCTCGCTCGAGCCTTACCTTAACGACCCCGAGTCCATTCCTTCTAAAAAGGGACACTCCAATGCTTGTTCAAACGTCTCCGTGGTAGGCGTTCACCAAAGCGGTGGACTTCGAAAATCAGACTGGACCGTCCCTGCTCACAAGCTTCACCCTGGCAACGATCTTTCCTACGACGAACTTGCTCTGGTGGAAACTCTCGCCATCGGCTACCACGCCGTAAAACGCGGCAACCCGCAACCTGGTGAAACTGTCATGGTCATTGGCGCCGGCCCCATCGGCCTCTCCTGTCTCGAGTT
>JAKMEV010000413.1:0-2275 GCA_022425785.1 Akkermansiaceae bacterium
CTCCTGCTCATTCCCTTGGTGATCTTCCGCTCATGGCACATTGGACCGATGAAAAATGCCCGGCCCGTTGAGCTCGATTCCGACATCAACAACCAACCCAAAGCGGGCGACCCCAAAGCAGCCCTCATTCCTCTCTTCGTTCTCGTCACAACTCTCCCCGGATTCATTTACCTCTGGCAGGATGGCGATAACTGGTCCTGGCGAAACGCCTTCTCATCCGACGGTGTCCCATACGCCATGGTCGCTTCCAGCTTCGTTGCCCTGACCTCAGCTTTCCTTTGCTTTCCAAAAGATCGCCGGAATGAGACCGGACAACACATGCTCGATGGTGCGGCCTCGCTCGTTCCCGCCCTCATCATCCTCATGCTCGCCTGGACCCTGGGAAGCATCTTCAAAGCACTCGAAGTTGCCGAACTCCTCAAGAGCCTCCTCGGCGACCAACTCCAACCCTCATTCCTCCCGCTCTCCATCTTCCTGCTGGGAACGATGATGTCCTTCCTCACCGGAACCTCATGGGGAACGATGGGCCTCCTCATGCCCCTCTCACTCCCCCTTGGTCTGGAACTCGGAAGCGAACTCCCTCCTGACGAGCTCATGGCTCTCATCTCCATGACCATCGGCGCAGTCTTCGGCGGGGCTGTTTTCGGGGATCATTGTAGTCCATTTTCAGATACCACCATTGTCTCCTCGCTCGCCGCCGGATGCTCGCCCACTTCCCACATCGCGACGCAGCTCCCCTACGCTCTCATCGCTGCCACCGGAGCCGCCCTGGCCTACACCCTAATGGCGATCGGACTCGCTCCCTGGCTCGCCACCCTGCTCCTCGCCAGCGCCCTCGCGGCAACCGTGTTGCTCAAGAAAGCTTAGCGCCTATATTGCCTCCATGAAAATCCTCCTCGCGCTCCTCTTGGTTGGAACTGCGATTGCCCTGCCCAAAAAAGTTCTCGTCGTAGGCGATAGCATGAGCGAGGAATACCGCTTCGAGATTCCCTTCTCGGCTCCGGCCTCGGACCCCACCGATTCCAACACCAAAAACTGGGTCGAGCTCCTTGCTGAATTTCGCAGCGACGAAATCACCTTTGGCGCCTACGAAAACAACGCCATCTCTTATCCCGATCTTCGTAATGCCGGATACGAATTCAACTGGGGCGTTCCCGGTGCAGAAACCACCCTCTGGTCGGCTGTCATGAAGGCCTCCATCTTTGAAGACCAGCAATACCTGTCATCCCAAATCACGCTCCTTTCCCAAGTCGACGACGTCGATGCCATCGTCATCTTTCTCGGAGGAAACGACATCCAAAACAACTACCGCGAACTCACGAGGAACACTCCTCCCGCCAACTTCCCCAACAATATCGTCGATCAACTCGACGATCTCATCGGTGCCATCCGCGATGAAAATTCCTCCGTCCCCATCGTCATCGGAGATTTCCCGGACGTCGGAGGAACTGAAAAACGCCGCCTCGATTTCCCCGATCCAGCCATCCGGGCCATTGCAACGAACTATATCAATCAGGCCAACCTCGCTCTCCGCAACTACGCCAGCAGCAGAGGCGCCACCGTCTTCAATGTGTCGGAACTCACCACAGATCTGGCCTACGAAAATCCCTACCGAATCGGCAACGTCGAATTTTTCCCCACCGCCGACCCGGAAAACCGTTCCCGCTTTCTCTTTTGCCGCGATGGCTTCCATCCCTCTACCGCGGCCCAGGTCCGGCTGGCCAACATGATCGTCGGAGCCCTCAATACCGGGGCAGGTTGGTCACTCACCCCTTTTTCGAATGAGGAAACTCTCGCCGAAATTCTCGATATCCCTCCCGACACCGACGACGCCTACCTCGCCTGGGTAGCCCCATTCAGTCTCCCGAACAATTCTCTTCTCAAGGATCATGATGGTGATGGCCTTACCCAACTCGCCGAGTTCCTCTTGGATCACGATCCAACTTTTTCAGACGCCCCTCAAATCAACCCGGATCGCAGCTTCATCTACCAAACCAAGCCCTCGCGGGCGACATTCGGCACGGTCTCTCCGAGCGTTTCCAGAGATTTGAACAACTGGTCACCCTTATCTATCGATGAATTTCAAGTTCTTCCAGATGGACGGAAAAAAGTCACCTCAACAAGACCCTTCTTCCGTCTCGAATTCAGCCTGACTCACTAGCAAGCGATCGCCGTCCTCGATCCTCCAGCCTTCCCACCCAAGACGGCAACCTCTGCAGCCAACCACCCCGGACCCGCTACGGCCATTCGAGTGGATATTCACCTACAATTCATG
>JAKMEV010000415.1:0-3245 GCA_022425785.1 Akkermansiaceae bacterium
GAGCATTTTACGGAAAGAATTTCAAATCTTCACTCACGATACCAAAAATACAGTGACGAGAAAGTGGTACTCCACGCCGGAGTCAACTATTGTTACTTTCCGGAGATTGCCTATCCGAGAATATTTAAATACAATCCCGAGGTGAGAGTGCTGCTTTCGCTAAGAAATCCCACACAAAGAGCTCTATCTGCTTTTAATTACTTCAAGAGGCTTACTCTTGAGAAAAGAAAGCTGGAGGATTCATTTGATCTCGATTTCGAAAGAAAACTCACTAGCTACGAAGATCGATCCAACTATACCTATCTAGACCACGGCTTCTACTTCAGCCAGGTAAAAGAGTTGCTCAGCTTCACATCGGATTACAAAATCGTTTTCTTTGAAGATATGATTACATCCAAGGTGGATGCATACAAAGATACACTGGACTGGCTCGGCGTGGACACATCGTTCACTCCTTTATTCAGTCATGAGAACGTATCCGGAAAAGTCCGTATTCAGGCATTGAACAAGTTTCTGTGGAATTCAAGATTCAGGAGAAAAATCAAGTCTGTTTTACCTTATCAAAAGGTTGTTGGAACATCATTTCCCCACAAAATATTCCTCCTGTTGAATCGCTTCAATACCGACGGAAAGGTAAGTAAAGAAACTGATCTCGCCCTCGAGAAAAGGTTGAACTCCCATTTTCGAGCCGATGTGGAGAACCTGAGTGAGCTGTTGAATATGGACCTCCTGAAAAAATGGGGCTTCGACAGTGCTTGACTCCAATTCCCTGAGACCCGTGATATCCCGTCCTCCAATGCTACCTCCTGCGCCCAAATTCTGAGCATGCTTTTCTTGCATTATTTACTCCGCTGAATGAAAACATTACTCTCTGTCAATAACTACCACTATCGCCGTGGGGGCGCAGAAGCAGTTTTTCTTGACCATAACGACCTATTCCGAGATTTGGGATGGAATGTAGTGCCGTTCTCGATGGAACACCCAGAGAATGAGCCGACAGAGTGGAAGGATTATTTCGTGGAGGAGATTGAGTTCGGAAGAACATATTCCCTTCCCAGAAAAGCCCTCAACGCATTTAAGATCACCCACTCCTTCGAGGCCTCCCGAAAGATACAGAAACTTGTTGATCAAATTCAACCGCAGGTCTCTCATTTGCACAATATTTATCATCATATTTCTCCTTCGATTCTCTTCACGCTTAAAAAGAACGGTATTCCCAGTGTGCTCACCCTGCATGATCTCAAGATCGCCTGCCCGGCATATAAAATGCTGACACATGATGGCGTGTGCGAGCGCTGTAAGGGTGGAAATCTAGTCAATGTTGTGAAACACCGCTGCGTTAAGGATTCCCGCGTGACCAGCTCCGTGATTTTCATGGAGACGATGGTTCAGAGATTGATTGGCAGCTACAGGTCGAATGTCGATGTCTTTGTAGTGCCGAGCCGTTTCTATCTTGAAAAATTTGTCGAGTGGGGCTGGGATCGCGATCGATTTCAACACATTCCCAATTTTGTGGATGTAGACAGATTTCAATACTGTGATGAAATAGGGGAAGGGTTCGTCTTTGCAGGGCGGCTCGGCCCGGAAAAAGGACTTCGAACCCTCGTCGATGCCGCAGCACAGGCTGGAGTCAAACTCAAAATTGTCGGCACAGGGCCGCTGGAAGAGGAACTGAAAGCGAGCGCAGAATCACACGGTGCGGACATCACATTCTACGGCTATCGTTCAGGAGAGGAATTGCAGAAGCTTATCAAATCGAGTAAGGCGTTGGTTTTACCTTCCGAGTGGTATGAAAACGCCCCGATTAGCTTATTAGAGGCTTATTCGCTTGGGAGGCCCGTCATTGGAGCGGATATTGGCGGAATCCCGGAATTGATACGGCCCGGTCAGACCGGAGAAATATTTGAAAGTGGCAATACAGAAGGACTTGTTGAAGTGCTCACGGCGTTCAATGAACTTTCTTCTGACTCTGCGAAAACTATGGGCCGTGCCGGCCGCGAGTGGGTTGAAAACTCATTTACTCCTCGAAACTATCGAGAGCGCATGCTCGACTTGTATAAGACCTTTGGGAATTAGCCATGGCCGGAAAACAACTCAAGATCATGATAATCGGCTTACGGGGCTTTCCAAACGTCCAGGGCGGCATTGAAACCCATGTGGAGAACCTCTGCATGGAATTGGTGAAGCATGACGTCAGTGTTGAAGTGGTTGTCAGGCGTCGATATATGAATAAAAATATGACTGGCAAAACTTGGAACGGGGTTCGTTTTCACTATCTCCCGTCACCAAAATCCATTGGTCTGGAAGCGTTAATTCATACTTTTCTTGGGGTTATCTACGCTGCTTTTAAGCGCCCGGATCTGCTTCACATCCACGCGATTGGACCGGGCCTGATGACGCCCTTGGCCCGCCTACTCGGAATCAGGGTGGTTGTAACCCATCACGGCCCTGACTACGACCGTCAGAAGTGGGGTGGGTTAGCTAAGAAAGTGTTAGAATTAGGTGAGCGGCTTGCCTGCAAGTTTTCCAACAGGGTCATAGCCATCTCGGAGACCATCAAGGGAATTGTCGCGGAAAAGCATGGTATCGAATGCAGCCTCATTCCCAACGGGGTATGCCTTGCAGAGCTGAGTCAAGGCAGTGATCGGCTGAAGGAATTTGGGCTTACCAAAAACAGGTATGTTATCATCGTCAGCAGACTGGTTCCAGAAAAGCGGCATCTTGACCTAATTGAAGCATTCAAACTTGCTAATCTCGACGGGTGGAAACTGGCGATCGTCGGCACTTCGGATCATCCAAACGCTTATACACAGAATGTCACAGAAACTTCGAAGAAAACGGAGAATGTAGTTCTGACCGGATTTCAAACTGGTCTAGGTTTGGCCGAGTTGTACACACACGCGGGCTTGTTCGTTCTTCCATCTTCTCACGAGGGATTGCCGATTGCGTTACTCGAAGCGCTCTCATATGGACTAAATGTTGTGGCAAGTGACATTCCGTCCAACATGGAAGTCAACTTGGACGAAGAGCGATATTTCGAACTGGGAAACACCGAGCAATTGGCCTCCAGGCTGAAATATTGGTCGGAACGCGTTCCCGATCGCGAAACAAGAAAAACCACCAGGGAGTGGGTTGTCACGACTTATAATTGGCCAGAGATAGCAAGAAATACATTAAATGTTTATAATTCAGTTGTGTCATAGGCGTCCAGCAGTCCCCTCTCTCAATTTGGGGCACCCTGTCCC
>JAKMEV010000047.1:0-10696 GCA_022425785.1 Akkermansiaceae bacterium
CTGAAATATTATCGGCGTAAAGAACGGCGTTCGCATCCGTCGAGGCATCAATTCCATTCTCACTCACCAAAGTCACGGTGTTCACAGTTTCACCATTTGGTAACGCTCCTCCATCTCGGTCTACCACCGTGAAAGCGGTATCACCAAGATCATGAACATCACCGTAATCTTTCTCCTGGGCAGACGCGATGATCTGAGCCGCTCTCCGGTTAATGACGAAATCACCAAGATTTGAGAAATTAAAACTGTAGTTATCGGGATTAAAGCCATTGCTCCCGCTCCCAAACCCTGTGATCTCAAGATCATCTGCATAAGTGACTGCATCACTGATAGTCGAGGCATCATTTCCTCCGCGGCTGATGATGCTGACCGTGTCAATTGTTTCCTCATTTGGCAGAGCGGCATTACCACCATCGGTCAGGCCATTATCTAGAATGGTAAAGGCGGTTTTGTCGTTTCTTAGCGTATACGAATCGCCATAAGTTTTATCCTGTTGGACGGGAGAGACGGTGATCGGGCGGGGATTCACAAGGAGGTCGCCGCTCGTGTAGGTAATGTCGTAGTTAGACTCAAGGAAGCCGTCACCTGCCCCTGGGGTTCCGGTAACAGAACTTTCGATCACGATCTCATTTGAATAGAGAGCAGCAACCGATGTTGTCGAATTGTCGACATCATTATCAGACCTAACAGTGACCGAAGTAACTTCCTCTCCATTCGGGAGTGTCCTGTCAGCAGCGTCTCCTTGATCAACAACTGCAAAGTTGGTGTTATCTAGGGCTAAATCGTCACCGTAAAACTTCTCTTGGCGGCCAGCAACCAGCTCGATTTTCCGAGGAATAATTGTGAGGTTATTAGTTTCCACGGTGACATCATAATTATCTAGATTAAATCCGTTTGAACCATCAGATGACGTCAAAGCATCCTTATCGATTCTGATATTATTGGTGTATATTTTGGCATCATCATCGGTGCTGGTGGCTACACTAATTAGATCTTCTGCGGTAATTGGCCCAATATCTGGAATAGCCACGTTAGTATTAGTATTTTCTAGAGCTTCAGAAAGAGAAGAAGGCAAGCTCACAAGGGGGACTGTATTTAATTTTTCACCATTAGGGAGGGCTGCGTCACCGACTTCTGTGATATCCTTATCCTCGAGAGTAAACTCAGTCATTCCGAGAGTTAGGACTTCACCGTATTCCTTGGATCGAGCAACAGGAGTCAGGGTAATAGGTCGCTTTTTCACGACTAAATCGCCGTTTAAAAACGTCAAATTATAGTTATTAATATCGAAGTCTTGATTTCCGCTAACCCCGTTAATTTGAAGTTCGTCGTCATAGGTCCCAACATTTTCGGTCGTGCTCGCAGCAACATCAATTGGAAGGACACTTTGCAAAGAAACCGTGTTGATGGTCTCGCCGTTTGGAAGCGTTGAGGGGACACCGTCTAAATCAGTTATCCCCCTGTCGAGAACAGTAAATGCGATCTCGCTAGTATTCGAGGTAAGATCGAGCACGTCACCGTAGAACTTCTCCTGCTCGGATGCAGTAACTGTTACGTTGCGTGGATTAATAACAAGATCGCCAGCTTCATAAGTAAACGTGTAGTTATATGCATTAAAAAGGTCGTTACCTGACTGCCCAGTGATTCTAATTTCGTTAAGATTGATACTTACATTCGAAGTCGTTGAAGCAGCTAAGCCAGTATTCGAGACCAGCGAGACTGTGTTTACCTGATCACCATTAGGGAGAACCGAATCGCTATCAAGGTCGGTGACCGTGAAGGCCTCGACATCCAGAGCCAAGATATCACCATATTGTTTATTCTGCTCGGTGGCCGTGAGTGTCACCGCTCGGGGATTCACCGTCAGGGTGCCCACAGTGTATTCAAAGCTGTATCCGTTGTTGCTCACCGCACCATTAGCAATGATTGGGTTGGCTCCAACACTCGCTGCTCTAACTGCTCCGGTGGATGCAGTTGTCACTCCGCTGAGATCAAGCGCGTTGGCGGTAGTATCAGCAAGGAAAGGGTCACCAAGAGGCACTGGAATAAAATCGCCGATGGCAACGTCCACCGCGGCTCCACCCGATCGTAAATTGAAGCTATTTCCGTAGATTTTCGAACCATCCTTGGCCGTGATGCCAACCGTTGGCTGGAGGTTATAGTAATACTGGTTCCCCGTTATACCATTCGTCTTCACAGTATCAAATTCGGTCACATTAAACAGAGCACGCGCACCACTCTGAATTCCACCATAAATGTGGTTCGCCCCAACGCCATTACCTTCAGGTTTGGGTAAGCGGATTCCAAAGAAGCTTTCCGCTAGGTCACTTCTAGCAATCGCTGTTGAACCAGTGTTATTTGTTAAAAGACCAGTATTAATGAAGATATCTGATCCACCAAAGCTTTGGATATTGCCGCCGGCAAAATTAACTTCGTTGGTAGCGGTAATATCGACGCTGGCAGTATTTTCACCAACAAGGCCACTAAGAATACCACCGCTAAAGCCAGATAAAGTCAGCTTTTGTGCGTCGATAATTACCGAGCCACCGTTGGCATCAATGATGGCGTTGTTTAGTAAGACCTCACCAGCAGCCGCCATCGAAATCGTGCCCCTTCCGACTTCTCCATTTATTCCAGAATGACGCACATCACCATTCAAGATAATGTCGCCACCCGCTTGGAAATCGAAAACGCTCTCACCTGAAGCAAAACCCTCCTGGAGGTTCTCAACCGTCACTCCGCCGTCGACAATGATATCACCAGCGGCATCAAGAGTGAGTGAGCCCTGATCCCCACGGTTGTTGGTTGGAACCTGAATATTGGCGTTAACATTGATGTTACCATTGCCCGGTAGGTCCGTCCACGGACGGACAACCGTCTTCACTAAAAAGTTGCTGCCACTATCAAGATGGGTTTCGATCCAGCTTGCGTTGAAAGTATTGTCGGGATCCGTATTGATGGTAACCTCTTCAAGATCGATAATGAAGTCACCACCCTCTCCGAGAGAGATCCTGTCTATGTTTTCGAAATCGAGAGTCTTTCCAGAAACATCGAGCGATCCACCGTTACCATTCACACTGCTAGCGTCCGCCGACCCGTCAAATTGGGTGTGCCCACCGGAATAGACAACAATGTCTCCGCCATCGCCCGAATCCGAACTAGCATCCAGAGCTGCTGTTTCGGTGATGGTTGTTTGAGACGCTACCGGAGCGGAGTTTGGCCCTAAACCGGTGCCATCAACTTTAATGCGTCCACCCTGGCCCCCAACTTCAATGCGTCCACCCTGCCCAGTTTCGTTGCGAGCCGTGATTTCACCCGACACATCAACCACACCACCCTTCGAGAGGATCTTCGCGCTTTTGCCTGCATTCACCTTTCCAGAATGCTGGATCGCAGTCGCAAAAGCATCACCAGCTGAAAACATGACATCCTCGCCGTTTACGGCGCCCAGATTTTTAATACCAATACCATTTTTTGACCCTTCTGATGCGTCAGTCACATCGACTGAAAGTCCGGTCCCGCCCTGCCTGACGTGAACCTCATCTCCACTCGCGATAATCGCATAGCCATTCTTGGAAACGATCACGCCGGAATTTTCGACCTTTTGACCAAACAACCCGACACCACGTTCAGTTTCGATCGAGCCTAAGGTCTGAATATCACCGGTGAGACTAAAATTCTGAATATTGTTCAGGAAATCCTCGTTCGACATCTGGCCTGCCGCAGCCATGAAGACATCAGCGCGGATCACCGAATTTGCTCCGAAAGTGACACCGGCCGGATTTACAAAGAAGACCTGGCCATTGGCAGTCAGAGTGCCATTCAACAGGGAAGGATCTGCCCCGGTGATTCTGTTAAGAATCGCGGCATTGCTGTTTGGTTGGATAAACTGGACAGAACCTCCCTCGGGAATGTTAAAGTGAGAGTAGTCAACGATCGCCTTTTGCGTCGCCTGATTGATGAACGCGCTATGGGTATCCAGACCAGTAAAATCGACCTGCCCTGTCACCACGGTCGGCGTAGGGTCAATGGAATTAGCTACCAATGGAGAAATGGTTACCGCAAGGTAGGGCAAAGTCACCCAAGGTATAAGTCGAAATGTCATAACAGGAGAAGAATTAAGTAGTTAGATTCTGCGGAATTGGTTTATAGGAAAGAAAGAAATAGAAAAGATAACAATCAAAGTTCACCGAATAGACCACTTCGATTAAGGATTGGCCGATTGTTTTCTTCAAGATTAAATCCGTTCATCACGATGAGTGACCCTCCGGTGGAGTCTTCGAGAGAATTCAGAACGCTCCACTCAAGATATTGAACTGAATTGTTAAAGATTGGACTCAATGTTCCGATGCCCAATGACAAAAAAGCTCCGGTCGGAATGCTCACCTGATCGGAACCAAGTCCGGCTATGATCCAATCGGAAGAGCCATTGGAAGAAATCTCATCATCTCCTCCAATCCCCGGGTATGAAGACGACATTCCTGTCACTGAATTAATTCCGGTCGACGCATCATATTCAAAGTTTATCTGACCAAGATCCCCAAGGATGAGCGAAAATCCATCCTGATCGGTAAAGCCAGTCAAAATTTCGTCATTTCCAAGCCCTCCGATCAAATAGTTGGCGCCATCGCCACCCGAAAGCAGATCATTGGTGCCGCCTTGATTGAAGGAATCCATCGATTCAATCAGAGAGCGATGTCCCGAATTAAAGAGAATTCGGCCACTATCACCAATTAGCACATCGTTCCCCTCACCGGATCTGAGCTTATCATTACCTAGACCGCCAATCAAGATATCGTCGCCAATCCCCGAGCCCAAGATATCATCGCCAGCCGTACCACCCTCGACCGATAATATTTCAAGCAAGCGGTAGTCTCCCGATGGCAGGCGCCCCTGTCCAGTGTTCCGACTATCGATGGTAACCTCCCCCGATACCGCCTGGTATTTCACGATGCCATCATCACCGAAGATGATATCGAAGTCGGCACCCAGTTGATTTCCTTCAACAGAAGTAATTTGGTCCGACCCGGAGCGGCCAAAGACGATATCGTCGCCGCGTCCTGAATTGATGACATCATCTCCCTGACCTCCGATCACGACATCATCGCCGCTGCCGGTAAAGATAGTTAAGGGAAGCGTTGAGCCGGATGCATTAACGAAGTCATCATCACGTTGCCCCAGTGACTGCACAGTTTGGAATTCGCTAAGAATTCTCGTTGCCTCCCAGACAATGTCGCCATTTCGGAAAAAATTGAAGCGACCATTAAAGACGAGGATGAACTGCTGAGGACGGATCTGATAGAAAAAGTAATCGGTATCCAAGCGCAGTTCCTGTCCGGCCGAGAACAACTTAACTGTCTCACCCTCACGAAGCTGGTAATCGATGACATACTCACGTTGGCCCGGAACCTCCGAGACCCGGCCGCGAGTCACTCTAGAAAGCTGGGCCTCCACCACGCTGTTGGTGGAGAGGTTCCCGTCAATCTTCAAATCGATAGCATTCTGACCAATGACTGCTCTGAATTGATCGCTAGTCAGCCTGACTCCATCAACTATCACTGAGATTTCGTCCTCAGGATTAGTTAGATTCGCAATATTAAGACCGCTACGCAGACGCATCCTGTAGTTAAACTCACCTTGCGTGCGAATAATGAGAGGAGAGTTCCCAGTAGCGGTGAGAGAGGCAAAGACATTGTCGTTGCCAAGCCCCGTATCAAGCTCCATCTCCGCTGCGTCAACAATCCGATTGCGGGAAATCGTGCTAGTGATATTCACCGTGTCATCCCCCGACCCGGTCTCAATACGGAAGCCCTTGCGGAAAGAGCCATCGACACGATCCGCTTGGATGGAGATCGGCGCAGGTGAAGCTCCGATGACGAAGAGCTCGGCAGCGGCATCTAGCTGAGTGAGATCCTGACCAGGAAGCCCGCGGAATGGCAAACGATTGATGATGGAAACGGTGTCTCCAATGAGCGATGAAGCGTCAGAGATGAGGAGACGTTGAACTCCGGTTCCACCATCGATGTTGAGCGTGCCTTGAATACGGTCGAGGTTTCCGATGAAGCTTGGCTCGCGCTTAGTGAAGTCAATATCGCTAAGTGAGGAGATGTAGATTTCATCGTCGCCGCCACCGAGGTTCACATTAGTGATCGCCGAGGTGCCTCGAATATTCAGAACATTCGAACCATCACCGAGCGTGAGATCAAGGTTCTCCAGATTGAAGTAGCTGAGACCCTCCTTACGAGTCGTAAGCTCCACCGTGCCTCCACGAAGTTCGGTGACATCAATATCGACTCCCGAAATATCGAGATCGCGATGTTCACCCTTGAATGTAATAAGGAAGCGGTTTTCGATTTTTTCGATATCGAAGTTATCGGTGAACGGCTTGGAAGGATCAGAATTATTCGGATTCAGGATCGGCTGCAGAGCATCGATCAGCTTCTCAAGCGTGATGTCGAATGGAAGCGGATCGGTCTCTTGATCGAGAAGTGTGATAGTGAAAGCACCACGGTCAGCATTCACAATTTCAAGGAACTGCTGAGTATTTCCGCCGGAAGGATCCTTGGTCGCTGAAGTTCTAGTTCCAATTATAACATCGGCACGACCCGAAATAGCATTCGGAAGCGAAATGCCACCGGCATTGACGGCCCCGAGACCACCATTCGCGATAAGATTGATCGGCCCTGGATCAGCCCAGCGGATTGGTGCGACATCCGCACCAGCAAGCTGACCGATGAACTCGATTCCGTAGGTCTTCGCTCCATCGCCGGAGGAAATCAAGGTAACGGAGACATTTCCAAAGCCGTAGATGTATTCAAGGTGATCCTGAACCTGAGCAGCGGTGAAGCGGACATCCAGCACCACCCCGAGTGATCCCGGACGAGCGACACCCGGACGGATGTAATACCACGGCACATTCACGTCTCCACGGCTGATGCGATAGAAGCCCGACTGACCGATCACCGTGAGCGTCTGAACTTCCGCGATAGAGCCGAAGCCGTATCCCGTGAGAGCATCCTCAGTGAGAGTTCCGACCTCCGCACTGGAATCGTTGCGGTCATCAACCGTCATGCGATCGTTTCCAACACCACCATCGAAGAGAAGATGACCCATGATGGTCTCGAGACGGCCCTCACTATCTGCGACGCTTCCGCTGAGATCACCGGTCGCGATGCGCAGTGTATCGTCACCAGCATCACCTTCGATATTCAGAGTGCCTGAGGTATTGGCAACAGCGACGCGATCGTTCCCTTCTCCAGTAGAAACAGTAGTCAGACCAGCATGAGTATCATGGATCACAAGACTGTCGTTTCCAGTTCCTAGCTCGATGTTGATTTCCTCAAGCGACTTGTAAGCAATCCCTCCTTCGATTTCGCGACCGCCGATCACCGAGTCACCACCGATGCCAAGTCCTGTGAGACGATTATCTGTGAGCTCTGCAACATCGTCTGATGGGCTATCTCCATTGAAGACATTCAGCACATCGACCTGATCAGTCTCTTCTACATCGAAGTTCGCATTGAGTGGTGAGTAGTAATAATCGTTTCCAAGCAGCGGTTTAAGGAGAGCACCTGTCTTTTGGTCTACCAGCCAATCACTTTCAAATGTGACACGGCGGCCAGAAACAGCAGGGTTCAAGATGTTAGAAAGACTCACCTTCGCACCTGAACCATCTGGATTAGGAACTTGAGTATCGCTCACTGCTTTTCTCAGAGCTTCCATAACACCTGCCACAGTCGCAGTCTCGGCAGTAAGACGAGCCGTCGTAACGACGACCCGATTGGGCATATTATTCTCAAAGTAATCGATCTTCATGCTCAGTTCCTCACCGACAAACTCACTAAAGTCCTTATCAAGATTGGCGAAAAATGCGACGGAACCTAAATAGATTGGGGATAAAGGATCATCATCTGTAAATCCACCTTCGGTCACTGAATCTGAGAGATCCTTTGTGCTACTGCGTGAAATAGTGCTGAAGAATCCACTCCCATCCTTGGCACTGAGGAGAAGGTTCACTTCACCAAGAAGACCGACGCGAACTTGAGCATCATAGACTCCAGCTTCTTCAATCTGATTTCTCAAAGCAAAGGCCATACGTCCAAGTGTATTAGCCACCACGGTACGAATCTCGCCATTTACTGTGTTCACGTAGGTGTTGCCCTTCGTTACAGTGTAAACATCACCATTCTTGAGATCGATGCTCCATGTCTCATCGAGTTCCGCGTCACCCTTGAAGGTGTAGTTGAGAGTGTTCCAGAGGAAATCAGAATTCACTACCTTAGAGCTTACTCGTGAAGTGAAGTAATCCCCTGTCAGAAGTGCTCCTTCACTATTACGAATATCTGCACTTACACCTCTTAGCGATCCGAGTGAGAAGATATCGCTCGATACACCGAACTCCGGAAGCACACGGTAGACACCACCCTCGGCACGGCCATTCAGGAACTCCACAGTGTATGGGAAATCATTCATGCGAGGATCAAATCCTGGGCGCAGACCTGTATTCGCGTTGATATGAGTAGTGAGTAGATCCTCGATAAAGGCATAGGATGGGCCATTACCATCGATACGTTCAGAACCAACTTCCTCGATATTCCCATCTGCGAGAGGCTCATTGGTCTCACCTGGATAGAGAACAGGATTCGTCAGGAAGCGTTCATCCGTCTCACCGAAGCCACCATTAATCGTGATTGGCCCGCGGACTGTATTCACACGCTCTTCAAGTGCTGCGAAGACGAGAGCATCTCCACCATCAATAAAGTCATCGTCAATCGCCTCAACATAAACGATCTGCTCATCATCATAGTTGCTGGAGTTAAAGACGACCTGCTGCACAGCGAGACCGCGCACTGGCAGGATGCGGATAGCTCCGTTCTTCAGTCCGAAGTTATTGACTGAAACTGATGCGTTCATTCCGTCAACCTTCTCCAGCTGAAGGATACGTCCTGTGCGTTCCACTGAGTAGTCGCTGAAGGCAGGTTCACTATCGATCAGGTTGAGGATCTGAGTCGTGATAGTCGTAAGACGTGGGCCGGAGTTAACCAGTGCATTAAATATGTATGTATC
Source organism: Akkermansiaceae bacterium (assembly GCA_022425785.1). Taxonomy (GTDB): domain Bacteria; phylum Verrucomicrobiota; class Verrucomicrobiia; order Verrucomicrobiales; family Akkermansiaceae; genus SW10. The sequence goes on from JAKMEV010000047.1 coordinate 9,067, forward strand.
CCCAGTCTGATCCTCAGTCTGGATCCAGCGACCAAGATCACCACGACTTGCAATGGTGTCAGTGATCTTAAAGACGATCGTCTTGCCATCCAGCTCAAGTGTCCAACTCTGCTTCGTTGCAGTCGTTCCGAGGAACTCGATCTCTGCACGCTTACCAATATAGCTCACTGCTGTGGTATTTGTTGGATCAGTGGTAAAGTCAGCACCATGGTTAAGCTCTGTGTAGAAGGCCTTATCATTACCCTTTGTCGTAATGAGCACCTCGCCACCAACTACGGCTCCAACGTAATTTGCAGAACCATTAATATCAGCGGCGAGTGCACCAATCGTCGCACCACTAAATTTTTCCTCCTTACCGTCAGTGTCACGGAGAGTCACTATCCAAGTCGAACTTGGCAGCTCAATCACGCGAATCACTGCCTGCTTGGTCGCAACACGGACCTGACGCTCACTTTGTTCACCGTAGTAAACGATAGGGTTAAAAGCCTCCTCTGAGTTTAGAGTGCGAGTGCGCTCTGGGAGAAGATCAAGCGTGACATTTCCTGTTGGCGCACCAGACAGACGCAATGTGTAAGTGTCATTGATGATCTCATCAGCATAGCCAACTAGAGCTTCTGTTTCGAAGATATCGAAGCCAGTCGTCTGATTTGGATCAACTGTCCATGTTCCAGTCGGCTTAACCACGAAGACCTTAGCATTCGGGTCATAGCTGAGGATCTCTCCTGATTGATTACTCTCGACTGATGATCCAGCAGAACCTGCGCCTTCAGCGAGCTCGAGGCGAGCTCCAGTAAGGCTTAGCTCATTCTCATTGCTCGGTTGGTTCTCGATAGAGATATTCGCTGTGTAGACGAGTCCATCTGCCACACCACCTAAACGATTGCTGAATGGTGAAGCAACTCCTCCGCGATTAGAGACAGTAGCGAACTCAGTCTGAGAACCGATGACAACGTAGTAACGGCCGGCTGTATTTGCCCCCTGCCCGATCAGATATTCGTTAAAGACATCTGAAATCTGGTTACTTCCACGATCAACCGTTCCTTCTGTGTTATTTGCACGCTCAGCTGTCGGCAGCACTCTGACTCCAGACCCATTATAGAGCTGGGCTGTCACGACACTGGTGAAGTCCACTGAATCAGTCTCAGTCACAGAAACCTCAGCTCTGGTCGTCTTGTAAGTAAAACTACGCGAGCCCGTCATCACGTTCGCATCATCGATATCGAGGAGGACACGAACGGAACCGTTACCACGAGAAATTTCAAAGGTGAATGGATTGTCGACATCAGTGCCTGTGGCAGCGTCCATAGTAGATGTCTGGCGGATAGTAAGCCTCTTAGCCACTGCTACAGCCTCCAGACCAACTGGTGGGTTCGCATTGATCGCATCAGCCAATCCACTCGCAACACGGCTGAGGCGTTGGAGGCCAAGAACTGGCTCATCTGGTGTTGTAAATGTATAGGTCTCTCCGTCCACTTTTACTGTCCAGACCTGACCGTTCGTCCAGCTTCCAGCTAGCTCGACAGGAAGCTCTTTATAGACACCAGTCAGGCTGACATCAGCATCGGTACGGGTGCCGTCACGAGCAATAACACGGTTCGTATGAGTGATAGCATTTAAGATGATAGCCGCA
>JAKMEV010000443.1:0-2357 GCA_022425785.1 Akkermansiaceae bacterium
ATACCGGCCAGACCCACTTTGACCCACCCCCCCCAGCCGAAGCTGCAACTGCGAAAACTGCTTCATGGTATCATTCACACAGAGCGAACCCGAAGGTAGCGAACCCGTCACCTTTTCCACAAAATCCTCCTCCTTCGAAAAACAATAAACCGCCAGCGGACTCTCCAATTTTTCCAAGCTCTCTAACAGATCTTCTTCACTCCCAAAAGTCACCACCGGCAAAACCGGACCAAAGACCTCTTCCTTCATCGCAGGATGATTCCAATCCACGCCCGCAATCAAACGAGGAGCCAAATAGCGCCTCGCCAAATCATCTTCGCCAAATTGTTCCACCTCTCCGACACACAAGCCCTGCAATCGTTCCACATGCCGCTCCGAAATGATCCCCGCCATCTCCGCGTCCCAGGAAACTTCCTCCAGCACGTCCCGGAGACATTGACGAAATTCCCCTTCCACCCGGGCTTCGACCAAGACAAAGTCAGGCGCAAAACAAGTTTGCCCCGCATTCATCAATTTCCCCGCCACCAAACGCCGCGCGCTCTTCACCAAGTCTGCACCCGGCCCCACCACGCAGGGACATTTCCCACCCAACTCCAACAAGGAGGGCGTGAGCGTTCTCCCCGCGATCTCCGCCACCTCACAGCCCACCGACGTGCTGCCCGTGAAAAAGATGAAGTCAAATTTCTCCCCCAACAAACCCTTCGCCACTTCCACTCCGCCGGTCACAACAGCCGCGCCCTGTCCCGCAAAAACCTCTCCAACAATTTCGGAAATCAATCGCTCACTCTGCGAGGCCAGCTCGGAGGGCTTCAACACCACGGTATTTCCCGCTGCAATCGCCGCGAGCAAAGGGCTCAGGGACAACTGAAAAGGATAGTTCCAGGGAGCCATAATAAGAACCACTCCAAAAGGATGCCGCTCAATCCAACTCCGACAGGGCCAAAAGTAAAAAGGCGAGCTCACCCGCTTTTTCTTCAACCATCCCTTCAGCTTCTTTCGCACCAGCCGAATCTCTTCCAAGAGGAAATAATACTCCGCCAAAAAGGCCTCCATTCCCGGCTTGCCCAAATCAGCCGCCAGACACTCCAAAATCTCCTCCCTCTTCTCAATGAGCACCGCTTCCAATCGCGACAGCTTCCCGCGACGCCATTCCAGATCGCGCGTCGCCCCGGACCGGAAGAATTCCCGCTGCTCTTCGACAATCTCCTGCAAGCTCATTTCTCTCACTAGACGAAGCTAGTTTCCACTCACACATTCACAAGGTCAGAGTCACCAGAATATTCCCATCATGAAACCCCAGAAAGTAGCTATCATCGGCTCCGGCCTCGGCGGACTCTCCGCCGCGATCTCTCTTCGCGCCGCCGGATACGAAGTCGAGGTCTTCGAGAAAAACGAACGCATCGGAGGCAAACTCAATATCAAGGAACTCAACGGCTACACCTTCGACCTCGGCCCCTCCATCTTTACCCTTCCGCAATTCTTCGAAAACCTCTTCCAACGCGCTGGCAAAAAGATGGCCGACTACGTCCAACTCGATGCCGTCACTCCTCAATGGCGCAATTTCTTCGAAGGGAAACCCACCATCGATCTCTACCAAGAAGACGACCTCATGCGGGCCGAACTCGCCAAGCTACCCGGTGACCTCGATTCCCACTGGCGCGAATTTCAAGATTTCCTCACTTACGCCCGTGGGCAATACGACATCATCGACAGCGGCTACTTCGACAAAGGCCTCGATTCACTTTGGGAGTTCTTCAAACACTACAACCTGCAACTCTTCACCGGCGCCATCGACTATAAAAACTCGATGTCCCAATCAATCCACGAACGCCTCAGCGACCCCCAGATGCGCCTCATCTTCGAATACTTCATCAAGTATGTCGGCTCCTCCGCGCTCGACTCCCCCGGCTACATGAACCTCATGCCTATCATCCAGTTCGACTACGGCCTCTGGTATATTCGTGGCGGCATGTACAACCTCGCCCTCGGCCTCGGCCAGTTGATGGAGGAAATGAACATCACGGTGCACCTCGGCGCAGATGTCCAGGCCATCGAAAAATCCGGCAAGTCCGTCACCGGTATCCGCCTTGCCGACAGCACCGTCCACTCCGCCGATATCATCGTCAGCAATATGGAAGTGATCCCGGCCTACAAAAATCTCCTCAACGAACCGCCTACCTTCACCCGCAAGCTCGAGAAGTTTGCCCCGGCCTGCTCCGGCATCGTCCTCCACCTCGGCACCGACTGCATCTTCCCCCAGCTCGCCCACCACAATTTCTTCTATTCCGAAAACCAGCACAAACACTTCCAGACCGTCTTCCATAAAAAGCAACTCCCCGACGACCCCACCCTCTACG
>JAKMEV010000511.1:0-4288 GCA_022425785.1 Akkermansiaceae bacterium
GACCACGCGGAGTGGGTAAGATCCATGCGAACGGGCGTGCGTTCGCAGAGGACGGGAAAGAGATTGTCGGTGAGACTGAGGAGTTCGGGGCGAATGCGCAGCGGGTGGTCGGCGGGGTGACCCATGCGGAACATCCATTGGTTGCCACGCACGGTGCGGACGGATTTGCGGACCTGGTCGGCGAGAGTTTGGAAGGCTAGCTGATGGTAGGCGGCAGCGAGGGAAGAGCTGATGGCATCACTGGGGCCTTCCTTAGTTTGCTTGGCCAAGAAGGTATCGATGGCTTCTTCAAAGCGGCGTCCGAGGAGATCTTCGTAGCCGGTGAAGGGAATGGAGCCGATGTCTTCGGCGGAGAGTTTGTCTGGGAGGTGGAAGCGGTAGATTGCTTGCAGAAAAAAGATGGCCCGCACGCGGTGGTAGAGGTTGCCGGAGCGACGGCGGAAGGCGTCGAGCTCTTGGCACTCGGCAAGGAGCGCGGTGGGATCGAGCCCGGCACATGCCTCGGCCAGCGAGCGGTCGCGCAGGACGGGGTCGTCCGCCGTGATGATGGAAACAAGCATGGCTTATCGGGTCATGGCGATGAGTTCGATGATCGAGGCCATGACTTCGTCACGACTTTCGCCTGCCAGAGCCATGCCGAGTTGGGCTCGGAGGAGTCCGTGGGGTTCTCCGATGTTAAAGCGGATGCCTTCGATTTCACAAGCGAGGTAGTTTTCGTTCTGCGCCGTGGCGTTCAGGCTGGGGCTGAGAAGAAGCGGAGTGCTATCGCTTTCAGCGAGATGTTTCATTACCGCCGGGTTGATGACATGCATGCCGAAGAAACAGAGGTAATTTCCAGAGCGCAGGCCGGGGATGATGAGTTCCTGTTCGGCAATGGTGGGCGTGGGTTTTTCGAGAACGGTGGAGACTTCGTAGAGTCCGTTGCTGCCACTGACACGCTGTCCGCCAACGGTGCCGTAGATCGGGAGTTTGCTTTCGTGTGTCGGTTGGACGGCCGAGATTGAGCCTTCGACTTGGTTGGCGACAGCTAGAAATTGCCCAAGGCAGGACTCGTCGCTTTGAGTGAGGTAGAGGTGGTCACCGAGCATCAGGAGAATGCGGTCTACTCCAGCGAATTCCCGAGCGCAGAGGACGGCGTGTCCATAGCCTAGGGGATCTGACTGCTCAATAAAAGTGACCTTCGGGAGGTGTTCACCAACGGCGTTGGTGAAATCACGCTCGCAATTCGGAGCAATGACGATGGCAGCTGAATCCATGCCATTAGCGAAGATTTCGTCCAAAAGAAAGGCGATGGCTGTTTTGGTGTCGCCGTTCGGGCTGACCAAAGTCTGGAGAGGGAGATGATGTTGGCCGGGGCCAGCCGCTGTGATGACAGCTTTTTTGATCTTCATGTTGGGGTAGGGAGTATGCTAGGTGCACACTCAATGACAAGGCGCAAGAGATCGAAGGCAGTCAGCGTCCTCGACGAATGGCAGCTCTGGTCATCGCTGAATTTATTAAGAGCTCATGTGAACGTTCGGGCACTGGGTCGTAGTAGTGGGGTCAAGGTGACGAAAGCTCTGGGGTTCCTTTGGGTGGGATCATCGGTTTAGGTGGCCTCAGCTCTAATGAACAAAGATTTGCTGGGGATTTCTGAGCGGGCCCCAACCCCGCCCCGTCGCTGAAAAAACCGGGGCCATTGATGGTTTCGCTACGTTCTCAGCCCCTTTGCTGTGGGGCTGTGCCATTTCGATTGTCGCGAACGATCAGAGGACTCACCGTCCAGTTACCCTTAACCTATTCATGAATTTCGCGTTTAGAAATATGGCACTGGAATGCTAGACTATTGTTCAATTACCGGTGTGATGTCATTGAGAAAGGAAAAGATTAAAGAGGTCGCGGGTAAAATTCGTGAGGCTCGGAGGTATTGGGATGCGCATCGAAACAAGGCGGCAAGGCGGGAGAGGGAGCTGGCACTTGGGCTCTACTCGGAGTTGACGGAGGTGGAGAAAAAAGAGATCCCCGAACAATTGCGGGTTTGGCTGCGTTACCGGAGCGAGAAGTATTTTGGAGAGGAGCGGACGTCGCCGGGCCAAAGGGGATCGCAAAGTAAGAAATTAGCTAAGACCAAGAAAAAAGCGCACGCGCCTCGGCATTCGATAGCGAGTCGACGAATCAATAGTCCGGTTGGATCACTGGTCTTACTGAGTTCTAGGAAGGGGATCTCTGGGCTTTATTTTGGTGACCGGATTGAGCGCTCGACCTTGCCGGAAGGAAACGAAAAGGATCGCTTTCTGAATCAAGCGGAAGAGGAGTTGGGAGAATATTTTAGAGGAGAGAGGACGAGTTTCGAGGTTTCTCTTGATCCAAAGGGGAGCGAGTTTCAACGGGATGCCTGGCGACAGCTGTTACCGATTCCCTATGGTGAGACGATTTCATATGGCGAGCAGGCACGAAGAATGGGGGATTTTAAAGCGGTGCGTGCCGTGGGAACGGCGAATGGGGCTAATCCGATCTCCATTATTATTCCGTGTCATCGTGTGATCGGCAAAAACGGCAGCCTGACTGGATTTGGGGGAGGTTTGGACCGAAAGGCAAAATTGTTGAGGCTTGAGGGAGTATTGTTGGATTTTTTCGAATGATTGAGTCGGGATTGCTCGAAAGCCTGCAAATTAGTAAGGAAAGCCGAATAATTGGGGGGGCGTCAAAAAGGGGAGTTGGGTCCGTTATCATTAATTTTAACCTTCTAATATTCAGTATTTTATTGTGATTTCTATTCTCAATGGAGAGTTGTGCTGAGAAGCGATCCTCATTTTGGGGGTTGCTTGGAAAACACAATGTGTTTACATTGTGGGCATCATGAAGCTGCAACGAGTATCTCCATTCCGTCCTGGTTTCGCGCTTATTGCGACAATTTCGGTTTTGCTTTTGTTGACCTTGGTCGCTGTCGCATTTCTTTCACTATCAGCACTGACCGTGCGAACGGCTCGTGATGATTGGGCTCGGGAGGAAGCTCGCGCGAATGCTCGTCTGGGATTGATGATTGCCTTCGGAGAGTTGCAGCGTGAGATGGGACCCGACCGCCGGATTTCGGCCAGTGCGTCAATTTTGGATCGCGAGCCCGACTCTCTTGAGATTGACGGTGTGGAACATCCCAACTGGTTGGGCGTTTTTTCCACGGTATACGAGGGAAACCAAAACGGCAGTCCTTGGTCCCGGGACGATGAGTATAACGGTGGAATGGCAGACGCCCGAGGAGGCACGGCTTACCGGGCCCGAGACGTCGTGAATGGATATCTGGTGAGTGGAAACGAGGGCGGCAAGCGTAAGATGTCGGGTAAGCGACAGTTTCTGGATGCGATTAATGCAAATTTGGGAAACGGCGATGAACGGGTGAATATCGTCGGGCCAGGTTCAGTGAATAATCTGAATGATCAGGTTTTCGTGAAGAGGGTGTCCACTGAGAAAGAAAAGCTGTTGCCAAATGGCACTAAAGATTACCGCGATCTGGGTGGTTATGGGTTTTGGATTGGTTCCCTTGGCGCGAAGGCGGCAGTCTCCGTGGCCGACACTCACCGTGACGAGATGATCGATGGAAAAGGGGGAGGGATTCAGCGACTGATTAACGCCCAGGATGTCGAGGCTGCGGTTATCGATGGCATTGCCGACGTTGTTGAAGACGAAGCGGCCAAGTTGATTACGCTGAATACGATGGCCTTGGTTCACCCAAGGAACAAAGAGGCAATCAAGGACAACTTCCACAATATTACAGGATACTCCAGGGGAGTATTGGCCAATGTTCGCGACGGGGGACTCAAGCGTGATTTGACCGCCTACATTTTGAGTGATGGCAGTATTCAGGATCTTAGTACTGAAGCGGCCCATTATCAGGGGCTCGATGATGAAGATTTCCTGGTAGGACCAATCAATGAAAAAATGGCCGGGTTTAGAGGGTTTGATTGGGACTCTGCGCGCTATAAAGAGATTGCGCCGACTTTCGGGGTGTTCAGAGAATGGTTTTTGTTCTCCCAAACCAATAGCTTTAACCGACAAACGATGGATCAGGTGACTCCGGAAAGATGGAGAAATCCACCGTCGGCAAACGATGGAGACGGCTTCTATGACAGAACCAATAAAAGCACGGTGGCTTTCACCCCATTCACTAAGCCAAATATTACCCCTCTTCTGACGGAGGCCAACATGTACTACAATGTTGGCTACAAGAAAGTGGGATCTGGGACAACCGCCAAGTATCGTTTGAGCCTATGCATGTATCCCAGGGTGGCGTTGTGGAATCCCTATAGTGTTG
>JAKMEV010000513.1:0-4542 GCA_022425785.1 Akkermansiaceae bacterium
TAGCAACGCTCCCCTTTCCATCACCCTCCCCGTTGCCGACGGACTCCTCTCAGAGGTAATTTCCCGAACCAAAATCGACTCCGCGGTGATCGAAGGAAAGCAACTCAAGATTCAGGGACCACACCCCGGCGCGTCGCTCATCATTCGTATCCGTAAGGAAGGCTCCAAAATCCATGACGCCGAAGCTCTCAATCACCTCAAGGCCGAACGTAAGCTCGGGCGTCGTTGGCCGGAGGTCATCAAGTCACCCGGCACCCTCGGCAAGGAACGCAAAGGCTCCGCTTACCTCGTCGATACCCTCACCGTCCCCTACGACAATCCCTACAAGGTCGTGATGCAAATTAGCGGCATCGCCTTCCTTAAAAATGGCGACGCTCTCGTATGCACCCTCCTCGGCGATGTCTGGAAAGTGAACGGAATTAACAACGATCTCAAAAACATCACCTGGCGACGCTTCGCCACCGGCTTCAACCAACCCGTCGGCATTCACATCGACGACGACGGCATCTTTATTCTCGACCGCGGACAGATCTACCGCCTCCACGATCAAAACAACGATGGCGAGGTCGACTTCTACGAAAACTACGCCAACGACTTCGGTGGATACGACCGCAGCCACACCCACACCTTCGGCCTTCATCGCACCGCCGACGGCGCCTTCAACTTCACCCAGCGCGAAAGCATTCTCCGCACCGGCTACGACCGCAAGACCGTCCTGCAAGGCAGCGGAGTCCGCAACTGCATGGGCATCGGCGGAGCCAACGACTATTTCTGGGTCGCCCCGCAGGAGGGCACTTGGACGCCTGCCTCCGCGATCATCGAAGTTAATCGCGGCGAGTTCTACGGCCTCCCCAACAAAGACCAACGCTCCGGAACCATCGCTTCTCCGCTTTGCTTCATCCCACGGGGTATCGAAAACTCAACCGGCGGAATGGTCCAGGTCACCAGCGAAAAATGGGGACCCTTCAAAGGCGACCACATCGGTATCAGCTACGGATCCGGACTCCACTACCTCATCCTCCGCGACGACGAAGGCGCCCGTCCGCAAGGCGCCGTCGTCCCACTTGAAGGCGAATTCATTTCCGGCTCCATGCGGGGCGCCTTCCATCCCAAAGACGGCCAACTCTACGTCGTCGGTCTCGACGGTTGGGGCGACTACTCGATTGAAGACGGCTGCTTCCATCGCGTCCGCTACATCGACAAACCTGTCTACAAACCTCGCGGATTCCAAGTTCACGAGAACGGCATCCGTATCGACTTTGCCACCAAACTCGATCCCGGCGAGACCACAAAACTCGCCAACTACTTCGCGCAATCATGGAACTACGAATACGCAAAGCGCTACGGCTCACCCGAATTCTCCGCCAAGAATCCCAAGTCCCTCGGACACGACCCCGTCAAGATCCGCTCGGTCAAACTCCTTCGCAGCCAGGAATCCATCTTCGTGGAAATTCCCTCGCTCGAACCCGTGATGCAACTCCACATCCGCATGCATCTCAAAGGCCAGGACGGACACAAATTCAAGACTGATATTTTCGCCTCTCCGATGTATCCCAGCCCGCACTTCAAAGCCGAAGGACTGGCACCCAAACAAGAGGGCAAACCCACCGCCATCTCCTTGCGTATCGCCAAGCCCAAAAACTCCGATCAAAATGTCAACTTCAGCGGCGAACCGACCGAAGGAGCACTTGCTCTCACGGTCGATGCCATCGGAGGTCTGCAATACAAGCAAACGGAACTCACCGCCAAACCCGGCCAGGCCCTCGCGATCACGCTCCGTAACACCGACGTCATGCCGCACAATCTCGTCATTCTCAATCCCGGGAAAATCCAGGAAGTCGGCGAAGCGTCCTTTAAAATGCTCAACGACCCTAAGGCTGGAGAAAAGAGCTACGTCCCCGACCTTCCCTCCGTCATCACTCATATTCCCGTCATCGACCCCGGCACCGAATACACCCTCCACTTCCGCGCCCCCAAGCAACCCGGCGACTACCCCTACATCTGCACCTACCCCGGCCACTGGCAGGCCATGCGCGGCGTGCTGAAGGTTAGGTGAAACGCCACATCCCTGCATGGGATGAATCGCCCCTTTTTGGGATAACAATTCCCCCGCTCTCCTTGCGATGCTTAAAAGCCCGAAGAGCGAAAGGTTCTGTTTGAATGCTCGCGAGGTTTTGGGCAAACTGCCCTCCTCCATGAAAACCAGCCTGCTTTTCCTACTCCTCACGATTTCTCCGGCAGCCGCCCAGCTGATGCCAACCTCCGCTGAGGTCTTCGGTAAAAAATTTCCCAGCCTCGATAACCGGGCCACCGCCGACTGGTGGAAGCGCTCTCCCGATCCCAACGCAAAGGCGAATAAAAGAAACCGCCTCAAGATCAACCTCGAGGTCCCCCGCGAAGAGGTCATCGGCTTCGCCGTCTACACTCTCCAAAACAAAACCCTCAAACTAACCGCCCAGCTTTTCCCACTGAAGCCGGAAGAAACCCAGGAAGTCCGTCTCGAAGTCAAAGACGGCGACGCCTGGAAAGAAATCGCCAAAGAAAAAATCGTCTACCCCGGATGGTCCGCCCACTTCCGCATCAAAAATTGGGACGCCACCAAGGACACTCCCTACCGTCTCCGCCACGCGGGAAAAGCCACCTTCGAAGGACTCGTCCGCAAGGACCCCAAAGATCAGGACACCATCACCGTCGGCAACCTTTCCTGTAATTCCTCCCGCACCACCGGACCACGTCCGGTCATTCTCAAAAACCTCATCAAGCAGAACCCCGACGTTCTCTTCTTCGCCGGTGACCAAACTTATAACCACACCCAGCACACTTATGGCTGGCTCGAGTTCGGCCTGCAGTTCCGCGACATCATGCGCGACCGCCCCACCATCACCATCCCCGACGACCACGACGTCGGACAAGCCAACCTCTGGGGTGAAGAAGGCATTCTCGCCACCAATGCCGCTGGTCCCAGCGGTGGCTATTTCTACCCACCCGCATACGTCAACATGGTCCAACGTCAGCAAACCTGGCACCTCCCCGACCCTGTCGATCCCGCCCCCATCAAGCGCGACATCGGCGTGTATTTCACCAACCTCACCTACGGTGGGATTTCCTTCGCCATCCTCGAGGACCGCAAATTCAAAACAGGCCCCCAAGGCACCATTCCCAAAATGGGACCTCGTCCCGATCACATTAACGACCCCAAGTACGACCGCAAAGCTGTCGACGTCAAAGGACTCAAGCTCCTCGGGGACCGCCAGCTCAAATTCCTCAACACCTGGTCACAAGATTGGACCGGCGCAGAGATGAAATGTGTGCTTTCCCAAACCGCTTTCTGCGGCGCCGTCCACATTCACGGTTCACCAAAAAACCGTCTCCTCGCTGACCTCGACTCCAACGCCTGGCCCCAGACTCCACGCAACAATGCGCTTCGCGAAATCCGGCGCGGGTGGGCCACCCACCTCTGCGGCGACCAACACCTCGCCGTCTCCGTGCGACACGGAATTGATACCTTCGACGACGGCCCCTACGCCTTCACTTCACCCGCTCTCATCAATACGATCTACGGTCGTTGGTGGCATCCCGAGGACGAGAAGGCCGGACCAAATCCTGTCCCCAATTCCCCTCTCCCCTGGACCGGAAACTACCTCGACGGCCTCGGCAACAAGCTCACCATGCTCGCCTATGCCAACCCTCCGAACCGCAACGACGAAAAACAACGCGCTGACGGATACGGTCTCGCCCGTTTCAAAAAGTCGACCCGTGAAGTCACCTTCGAATGCTACAAGCGCTTCACCGACGTCACCACGGACAAGGATTCACAATTCCCTGGTTGGCCCATCACCTTCAATGCCCGCAACAACGATGGCCGCAAGCCCGCCGGTCATATTGACTACGAGGTCGACCTCAAGAGCCCGGTGGTACAAGTCATCAACGACACCACCAAAGAAATCCTCTACACCGCACGCCTTCAGAAGCCCTCAGGCAAGCTTCCCGTTTACTCCAGCGATCCTCACACCGTGAAGATCGGAAAGGATAAGCCAAGCAAGGTTCACAAAGAAGGCGTGAAGGGCGAATAGGGGAATACGAGCTGATCCGACTCCCCCATACCCAACAAGCTCACTCTTTATCCGGTTTGGGCTTAGCTGGCCTTTTAATATCACTTTCTTCCGTGAACACGAAACTGGATTCGATGAGCTCGAACCCGGGCAGGACATCTTTCTCCTCGTCGAGATAAAGCCACTCAACCACGGAAACCGTGATTCCATTAACGGAGCCACAAAAAATATCGACCCTCGTTTTGTTTCCGTAAACCTTCCCTTCAATCCGTTTCCCTTTCCCCTCGAGATTCCCATATTTCGTAAATTCCGTGATCTCGGGATTCCTCATCATGTCCTCATATTCTTCGGCATAGAATTCAACGCCTTCGTCTAAATCCGATTCGTAATGCTCAAATGCCACCAAGACAAAATTCGACCCGCTGGACTCGATTAAGAAGTAGTTTTCCTCATCGAAATCAGGATCGTCCTCATCCAGATTCCAATTCCC
>JAKMEV010000526.1:0-10572 GCA_022425785.1 Akkermansiaceae bacterium
GTAACCTCCGCACTTCCCAGAATCTTCCCGCTGCGACCCAGAATGACTTTCGCACCAATGGCGGTCGGGTTGCCCTTGTCTCCAACCAAGCGGATGGTGACGAAATCCTGCGAACTTTGGTTTTCGAAGACCATCGTCGCGGCATCATTGACGCCCACGACGAAGTCCGGCCTCCGGTCGCCATTGAGATCAATTCGAGTGAGGCTCTTGGCGTCGCCTGGCACGATCAAACCACTTACCGAGGGTTCAATCGGAGTGAAATCCCCTCTTCCGTTGCCTTTCAGTAGAAGGCTCACTCCCCCGGCCATGAAGCCTGTTTCCGCCTGCGGTGTGTAGAAATTCCCGACGAGATAAAGGTCGGAGTTTCCGTCGCCATCGTGATCAGCGAGTGACATCCCAAAGCCCGGCGCGATCTGCGCGATGCGAGGCATGGGTTTAAAGGTGAACTTGCCTTTGCCATCGTTGATGAGGAAGCCGCTGCGCAACTCGGTCGCGACATACTGAATCGCTTGCGAGAGTTTTTGAGGGGTGTAAATGTCGGTGAGAGAAGCCGCCGCGAAGCCTTTGTAGGTGGTGAATTTCCTCGCAAGGAAAGGCATCGCTCCCGAGGAACAACTGCGACCACGAACAGGATAGAGCGTCTTTCCTTCGTATTCCGCCTCGACCAAACTCTCTTTTCCGGAACCATCAAAATCGCCGTAGAAGATGCGCGTGGGCTTTTCATAAGAAGCGTGGTATTTAGTGTTCTCGCCAAAGTTTGAAATGGCATAGTCCATGTCGCCATCGTTATCGATATCCGCTCCAGCAATACCGTTCCACCAGCCCCAGTGATTTGCTAATCCTGCCTGCTGGGTGAATTCAAAAAGTTTACCGTCCTTGCTCTGAAAAATGCGCGGAGGAGACCATTCGCAAGTGAGAAGGAGATCGACCCGATCATCGCCTACCGCATCGCTCCAGAGAGCCGAGGTCACCATTCCGATCGCGCTCAAATTAGGAGCGACTTCATCGGTGACATCGGCGAATTTTCCCGTCCCATCGTTTCGAAGAAGCCGGCTCTTGGGAGCAAGTGGATACTTCCCGGGAGTAATCCGTCCGCCCACAAAGAGGTCGAGATCACCGTCCCGATCAAAATCAGCGGCCGCGACCGGTCCCCCACTATCGCGAAAATCCGGAAGTTCAGCTTGCTTAAATTCTCCCTTCTTGGAGTTCAGATAAAGGCGGTCACGCAGCGCGACATCTCCCGGGGCGCACTCGTTTCCACCACTGACAACATAGAGATCCTGATCGCCATCCCCGTCGGCATCGAAGAAGACCGCGCCCATGTCTTCGAAGTTGGCGGCGGCGACAAAGGCAGTGCTGAATTTCCCCTTACCTTCATTCCGCATGACTTTCCCCGCGCTTCCTTTTGCGCCGGAAAAGTAGGCATCGTAGTCGCCGTCACCGTCGATATCACCCCAAGCCATACCCGGTCCCAACTGGGAGATTTTCTGTGGCAGCAGAGGCTGAAGCGCGTAGTCATCGAAGGGAATTTCTTGGTGACGCACCTCAGTGAGCGAAGAAGCCATCGGAGTGAATTGAGTAGGAGTGACCTTTTCTTCTGCAGGCTTCGGTTTTCCACCTGGCTCGGTGATGACGAAATGCTGGTTCGCCTCTTGATTTTCGAAGCTTTGCAAATGCCCGCTGGGCCACTGCACGCTGATCGACTTAATCTTATCCTGATCACCCAGTCCAAAGTGCAAAACCGCCTCACCGCTGGCCATATAGCCGCGACTGAGCGTCATGTAGCGCGACTGAACGCCAGCTTCTGTTTCGACCCGGACGGTCGCTCCGAGTCCACGACGATTGCTCGTGGTTCCGCGCAATTCCACGGTGATGCGATGCTGATCGGCAGAGTTATTTTTGTAGATCCCAATCGTTTCATCGAGGTTCGCCATGATGATTTCCAGATCGCCATCGCGGTCGAGGTCGGCGGCAGTGGCTCCGTAACTCATGCCGACATGATCCAGTCCCCACTGCTTGCTCACGTCTTCAAAGCGTAAGCCCCCCAGGTTTTTGAAGGCGAGGTTTTGCTCTTTCAACTGAGGGGTGCCAGCGCGTTGATGCTTGGCCCACTCGGTCTCGCCGGGGAGTGCTCGTTCGGCGGCGATAGTGTCAGAGACATTGAGGTTCACCGCCATGCCGTTGGTAAAAAGAACGTCGGTCCGGCCGTCGTTATCAAAATCCGAAAGCCTTACCGTCCAGGTCCAGTCGGAGTTCGCCAAGCCGGTCATATGAGCCGCTTCTCGCATCCGGTCGGTCCCGGTGTTAAGGAAGACAGTGTTGCGCATATATTGGCGCGGCACGGCGGTGTTGAGGAACTCCGCGCTGTCAGACATCGCCCCCATCCCGACCTTCTGTTTGAAGTGATTGGTGCCGGACATATCGGCGACAATTAAGTCGGGCAAGCCGTCGCCATCAAGATCAGCCGAATCGCAGCCCATCGAAAACCAGGTCGTATGAGGCACCGCCTTTTTGATGACATCCTCTAGCGAGCCGTCGCCACCATTTTGAAAAAAGTGATCCGCGTCTTTGAAATCATTCGCGACATAGAGATCCGCCCAACCGTCACCGTTCGGATCCCACCACAGGGCGGAGTTTCCTTTCCCAATCAGCGCGCCGACCGGCGAGATGCGCTCGAAGCTACCATTCCCATTATTTCTTAACAGAATATCGTCTTGGCCCACAGAGTCGTGCAGCACACTGATCCTCCCGGTTTCAGCTCCTTGGGTCACACCGGTAATACCGTAAAATTTTTCAAAATCAGGCAGGACCGCAGGTTTGCCATCAACCATCCCGACGATGGGCTCGGTGATCAAGCCACGAGGATCGTAGAAAAAGTTCGTAAGTAGGTAGAGGTCAAGATCACCATCGTTATCCAGGTCACCAAAAGCCGGAGTGTGACCAGCTGTCGCAAAATCAAGCCCATAGGCTTTCGCTTCATCGATAAAAGTGCCGTCACCACGATTAATGAAGAGTTGATTTACTGCATCGTAGTTGCACACGTAAAGGTCAAGATCACCATCATTATCGATGTCGATCATTGATGCACCTGTCGACCAGCTCTCCGGGCCAAGAAGTCCGGCTTCTTTGGTAACATCCTTAAATTTCAGATCGCCAGTTTGCCTGAAGAGGCGACTTGGCACCGGGCCACCAGTGAAAAAAAGGTCGGGTAGGCCATCGGAGTCAAAGTCGCCAACAGTGACTCCTCCGCAGCCCATCGCAGATGCGTAGAGGTGTGCACGTGGGTGGTTGGGGAGAATCGGATTTACAAAGTCGACTCCTGTAGCCGAAGGGCTGAGTTGGGAAAACAGAGGTGTTTCATTAGAGGGACGGGTGCCTAACTCGAGGGAGGTTGACGTAATGTCCCCTTTCGATAATTGATTCTTGGTGGAATCGTCTGCTTTTTCAGAGGCAATAAGCAGAGGGGATGGAAGCAGGAGACTTGCAAAAAAGCTGAAAAATGGAAGCGTTGAGGCAGTTGGCATTTCTGAATACTAGGTTGTTAAGAACGTTTCATTGTGATTACGTTAGGTCAAGCTCGACAGTGACTAGCTCGTTCCAATTCCTTCCGGGATCGAGCTCTCAGAGAGGTGATTTTATAGCCAAATAGCGGCAAGCTTCTCCTGCGGGCAGCGTTCTCCACTCCGACTTGTAGCACAGAGGAAATAGGCTAAAACAAAAAAACATAGAACCAGCCTTGTCGATTCTACCTCTTAAACTCGTTCAAGATGGAGGGCCATCACCCCGTCGACATGAATGTTCCCACCTATTTCTATCGAGAATATCGCATTTCTTAATTTCTACGTGTTCGTGACAAGCTTGGACTGTTTTTTGAGATAGAATTCGATCAACACGATACCAACCACCAGAAAAATGAGTTGAAGAGCCAGCCCCACATCTTCAGCCGTAACCACGCCGCTTTTTGTTCCCGGCGTTGTGGTCCAAATTGACGTCGCAAACTGCGTTTTCATTCCAAACAAACTTTGTATCCAGTTAAATCCAAGAGGAAGGGCAAGCACGCGAAGTAATTGCCGAGATTCCAAAAAAAAGTCTCCACACGCCCGTTCTCTCTGTGATCCCCGGTTGGAAACCGTGGTAGAAGGTAAAGAATACCGAGATCGTATGAATCGACGTTGGCAACCCGAATGGCTCCCGCAGGCGGAGAAGCGGTTGAGCGGATGAGCGGTTGACCGCATGCAGACTCATCTACTCCTTGTGAATCTCCTCGTCGGATAGGATGAGCAGCGGATTGGTCACATCCTTTGGCACGATGTCATCGTCGCCCATCACCCCTTTCTCCCCCATGGGTTCCGCCCCACCCGGGTTTCCGAGACCTTCCCGCCAAAAGAAAATCCCTGGCAGTCAGTTCGTGAAGGAAATCCTCGCGCAGCCGACAGAACGTGCTTCAATCTCCAGTAGAATATAACGCTAATCAGGAGCTTTCCGTCACGAAAGCAAAAGCCCGACAGTCGCTTTCTCACCAATCTTCTTTAACCCACTCAATCAAAAAACCATGAGTCAGAAAAACCATACTTCACGTCGTAAGTTTATCGCCGGAGCAGGCGCCGCTATCGCCTTCCCGACGATCATTCCATCTCGAGTCCTGGGCAAGGACGCACCCAGTAACCGGATCAACATGGGATTCGTCGGCATGGGTAACCGCGGACGAGGTGTGATGACTGCCCTGATGAATCACAAGAAGGCCCAAGGCATTGCAGTCTGTGACTTACACGACGACTACAAAGCACCTAACGGCGGTCGACCGCAAGGACTCAAGGAAGGCTTGAGACTTCTCAACGGCGCGAACGCCAAAAAAGGCGGCGCAAAATCCGGCGCGAAAGGATACGCCGATTACCGCGAGATGATCGCCAATGAAGATCTGGATGCGATCATGTGTGCCACTCCCGACCACTGGCACGCCATGGTCTGCATGGAAGCGGCCAAGAATGACCTCGACATTTATTGTGAAAAGCCAATCACACACCTGTTTGCCGAGGGCTATCACCTGCACCGCGAAGTCTCCAAGAGAAAGCTCATTTTCCAGGTTGGTTCACAGCAGCGCTCAGACAAACGCTTTCGTCATGCCGTGGAGATTGTCCGCAACGGTCACCTCGGAAAAATCACCAAGGTCGAAGTCGGCTTGCCCAGAGGAAAAGACAAGCCC
This sequence comes from Akkermansiaceae bacterium, assembly GCA_022425785.1. Classification (GTDB taxonomy): domain Bacteria; phylum Verrucomicrobiota; class Verrucomicrobiia; order Verrucomicrobiales; family Akkermansiaceae; genus SW10. The sequence continues at coordinate 5,204 of JAKMEV010000526.1, forward strand.
GCAGGTGATACCACAATCAAGTCACCACCCAAAGGACTCGACTACGACATGTGGTGTGGGCCCAGCGAAAAACTTCCGTTCATGGAAGCACGCTATCACTGGAACTGGCGCTGGCATCTCAGCTACGGCGGCGGCCAGTTAATGGACTGGATCGGCCACCACAACGACATCGCTCACTGGGGACTCGGCGCGGACAAAGCGGGTCCATTGAGTGTCGAAGCCAAAGATTTTGAATACGTCGATGACCTGATGGAAGTCTACAATTCGCCGCGTGATTACACCTTTGTTTCCCAGTATCCCGACGACATCGAAGTCGTGGTCTCAACAAAGAACACCATGGGCACCAAGTGGATTGGCGAAAACGGCTGGGTCTACGTGACCCGCGGAAGAATCCAGGCATCCAATCCTGAATGGCTTGCCACCAGCGATGGAAACAAAAAAGGATCGAACTTTTCATTCAATCCAGGTGAATGGAACGGTTACCACCCGGGCGCTGGTCACCAGTCGAATTTCATGGAGGGAGTCCTCAATCGCAAGGAGTGTATCTGCTCCGCAGAAACCGGACACCGATCAGCCACTCCGGGTCACCTCGCCTATGTCTCACACGCCTTGGGTCGCCCGATCAAGTGGGACAGCAAGGCAGAGAAAGTCATCGGCGACGATGAAGCCCAGAAGAAACTGATGGCTCTTAACTACCGTGGCGATTTGAAACTGATTTAATCAACAACAAGCCGCCCAAAGGTGGCTACGAGGCCTTCTCACCGAAGGCAATACCCCTGAGGTCCCAACTAAGATTTTGAGACCACCTTATAAACGCTGTCCAAACCAGCGCGATAGAGCCAGGCCCGTTCAACATCGCATTCCAAGTGCTTCGCACGATCCATCAAGCCCTGAAGTGACTCACGGAGCTTGGGATCGATTGTTTCTTCCTTCATCAAGCCGTTGAGGCAAGCCTTGTAAATATTTGCGCACTCTCCGGATTTCCCGCTATTAAAAACCGGCACTCCTCGATCGATCGCAGTTTCGATCTTTCCGGCAATAGTAGCCCCGTTGTGAGCTGTAGCCTCAGCCTTGGCACTCTCGTCAGGTTGCGGAATAAGCACTGCATCAATCACATGGATCACGCCATTATCACATTCAATGTCGGTTGTGCGGATCGTGGCTCCGTTCACCTTAAAGGCACCGTTTTCGATCCCAAATTCAAGAGATTTTCCGTTTACGGTCGTCGCGTTCTTGGCGTTGAGGGCATCTCCGGCAGACACGCTGCCTGCAATGACATGATAAGTTAAAATCGCCTTCAGTTGGTCACGATTCTTGGCCTTGAGCAACTCGCTAACAGTCCCCTCGGGGAGGGCTTTGAACGCCTCATCGGTGGGAGCAAAAACGGTGAAGGGACCTTTTCCTGCCAGGACGCTATCCAACCCCGCAGCTTCGGCTGCTGCAAGGAGAGTGCCAAACGAGCCGGCGCGTTTGGCGACACTTGGAATGTCGTTGGCTGGTGCAGGTGGCAGCAGCACCGAGTCGATCACATGAATGACTCCATTACTACAGGCGATATCAGCATCCAAAACCGCCGCCTCGCCCACCTTTACCCGACCATCGGTGAATGCAATGGATACCGACTCTCCCTGGACTGTCTTGGCAGAGCCAGCCTTCAATGCCGATGCCAATCCCGTCGCTCCGGGGCTGACATGATATTTCAGGATTGCCTGCAGTTTCGCTCGGTTCTCCGGCTTCAATAAATTCTCCACCGTCCCCTTGGGCAGTTTTGCGAATGCTTCATCGGTTGGGGCAAAAACAGTCAAGGGCCCATCACCCTGCAAAACTTCAAGCAGACCCGATTCGGTGAGAGCTGCCGCAAGCGTGCCGAACCGACCATCCGCAAGCGCCTTACCCACGATGGTATCATCCTTGGTTTGAGAACTAGTTGGCTTCTCCGCCACCGCTTTGACCCAGTCGACTTCGAGGGAAAACGCGCCATCCTTTTTGTCGTAAATCATGAATCCCATTGAACTCACCTTGGCGGGATCGAGTGCTGGTGCTACCGGAAGCTTTTGACCAAAGAAGGTCGGCTTAAAGGAATCGAGGGGAACGAAGAACTCCCGCCACTCTCCTTTGACCGTGGTGAAATCAGCCCTGAAAGGAAGCTCCCAACTCCTCATTTTGATGTCCGTCCTTAATTCCACCTTGTAGGTCCGGCCATCGCCCCGGGCCCGGATCACCAAGCCATCTTTTCCCCTGAGATCAAACTTACCAGGCTGGGTCCGAATGGAAGAGAAACCTCCCCCATTGGTGTTCGTTGCTCCTGAAAACGTCAAAACCCCACCGCTGAAACTGGGCCCACCCTTTGAACGGCCACCCATCACGTTATCGTTCACGGTCTTCCATCCCTCAGCTACCTTTTCACCATCGAAGTCCGCGAGAACCATCACGGGACTGTTGGCCTTATCCCCCCCAGAGGAGACGGCTTCGGCCAGCAAGGCCGCCGAAATCACTGAAGCAAAACAAAAACAGGTATTTTTAAGGGTCATCTTCTACCCATCGCCCAAAAATCAAAATTCGACCCCTTTTTTTTACTATTTCTTAAAATTAGCGCCAAACCCTTGAAGAAACAGGCAATTCAAGCCCCATATTTCGCAGCGAACTCCCCGACCCTGGGCTTATTCCCCCGAAATTCTTAGCTTAACCTAAAACTCCTCCTCCAAACCCGAGTTTCCGCGACCTTTCGGCCAAAAGGAAACTCCTGGCAGCAAACTACTAATATGAAATTCTGGCGCACGCCCGATTGTCTAATCTTCGATAATCCTGACCAATCCCTTTGGACCAGGAAAGCGTCGAGTTCTTTAAGGTGATCTTGGATGAGAACCTCAGCCTTCTGAATTTCATCGATTCTGATTTTGTGGTGATCAACAGACCATTGAACGAAATTTACAAATTGGAACTTCCTGAAGAGGAAAAGTTGCCGAAAGGATCCAGTAAAATTGAGCAGGACAAAAAGTTGCGGCGCGAAAGAACCTTTCGAAAAGTCATGCTGGATAAGGAGTCGCTACGCGGCGGCCTTATCACACAGGCAGGAGTTTTAATGATGACCACCAATGGCGAATTCACGAACCCTTTCTATCGGGGTGCCTGGGTGGCAAAAAGTATCTATGGGCTGGAGTTGAAGACTCCTGAAAACCTTAAAATTGAAGCCCTCGAAGCACCCACGGAAACATTCACCATCAAAGACAGTATCAACGAGCACCGCAATCAGGCGGCCTGCGCCTCCTGCCACAGCAAAATGGATCCCTTTGGTTTGGCTATGGAAAATTTTGATGTCTTGGGACGCTATCGTGACTCTTACCAGAAATTTGTCGTCACCAAAATACCCGAAGAAAAGAAGGACGGAAAAGTGGTAAAGAAAGAACGTATCACGCGCGAGTTTGTTGACACGACTGAGGTCGAATCCGACGCCCTGCACCGTGATGGGCGCACTATTGATGGCATGAAAGGTCTTAAAAACCTGATGCTCGAAGACAAAGACAAGATCACCAGGAATTTGCTTACGAAGCTTTCTGAATACGCCTTGGGAAGAGAGACTAATTATTCCGACTCGGAGATGATTCACCGCCTGTTAGAAATTTCAAAGAAGAATGACTATAAGTTACGTGATTTGTTAATCAGCATCATTGCGGACGAATCATTCACAGCCCGATAGGATAAAGTCACCATCTATCCACCCAAAACTGAGAGGGCAGAAAGAGAGGATGGGGCAATCACTCCGCTGAAAGAAAACGACGAAGCTCTGACACCGTCGGCGCACCCGCGCCTACCCACACAACTTCTCCCCGCTGATTCGTTACAACAGAAGTGGGATACGGCAGCTCAGCGGCTCCGATCCAACGCTGAAGAAACACTTCTGTTTTTTTGCGACCGAACATCGAGGTGTCAGTCAGTAAGGTATATGGGAGGTCGTGTTTATTCTGATAAGCGACCAGCGTTTCGCTGTCTTCTTTTTCATCCAGTGGAAATCCACGGAATTCCACACCAAGCCCCCGGGTCATCGCTTTGAGATGCTCGAAATGAGGACGGTAACGGGCACAAGCGGGACACCACGTGGCCATTCCTTTCCAAACCGTCAGACGAGCTTTTGATAAATACCCGAGTGGAAAGTCCGCTTTTCCCAACAAAGACTTCTGTTCCAACTCCACGTCCCGGCGGTAGGGTTTTCGTTCCTCACCACCACGCTCGTCGACGGTCAGCCACTCTCCATCTTTAACCTTGGTATGCGTAGATTTCCTTCCAGACGGCCACCTTACGACCACCTCATCAGCCTCTTCCCAGTCGCCGATCCCCACGATCATGACCGCGCTATTTTGGGAACCGTAACCCTGGCCGCAGCGGTGCTCTCTCTCGATGATTTCTTCTCCTTTCCTGACTTCAACGCGGGCTCCGTATCCATCACGATTACTCCAATCTGACGTGGTGGCCGTGCGGTTCCCTCCCTTGAACGAAAGAGCGATGAAATTACCGCTCCGATCTCCATCATTCATTTCATTGTGAAACAACCGGGTCAGCGGGTTCATCGCGTTCACCAAAACGAGGTCACTCCACCCGTCCCGGTCATAATCAAAGACCGCAAATGCCCGCCCATCAGCCTCATCGTCCAAGCCCGAAAGGCCGGACCGGTCTGAAAAGTTCGAGCCCTTTCCATCATTCAAGTATAGCTTGTTTCGTTCGTGACCACTCAGAGAGTGAACCCGAAGTTTCCCATCAACCACCTCATCACCAGCTTCGACACGGGCATCCAATAGGTTATCGACTCTCCCGGTTTGAGGGTCGCGATTCCAAGCTTTGGATTTATTGAGTTCCCCTCCGATATTTTCGTCCTGCCGCACGACCGTGCGCCAAAGATTACTTCACAAAACAATATCCGATTCAAATGAACGAGGGGCAGTGAAATAACCACTCAAGACGTGAATGTCGAGATCCCGGTCATTGTCGAAATCAACAAATTGACCACCCCAAGACCAACCGGATTTGGCAACGGGAATCATTGACCCTCCATATCCGGCAAGCTGTTCGAACTTCCCACCCTTCTGACGATAGAGAAAATTACCAGACGCCGCCTCGACAAAGCGGGGATCAACTTCTGCGAAATCGCCTAAAACCCGCTGACCTGCTTTGCTAAACATATTGGTCACAAAAAGATCATCTTTGCCATCCCCGTCGTAGTCCCCCCAGCACGCACCCATCCCAAACCCCATCAGGTCCAAACCAACTTCAGAAGCGATATCGACAAACCCCTCCTTTCCATCATTACGAAAAAGGTGATCAACAGCCCAGTCGTTTGCCACCGCAAGATCAGGATCTCCATCTTCATCAAAATC